>CAIJNU010000063.1 GCA_903822115.1 uncultured Candidatus Peregrinibacteria bacterium | reverse complement strand
CTCGACCTCTCTCCATTCCGGAGCCCCGTCCCTTCCACCGCAGCAACCGCAGAGCGGACCCGAACTGTGGGTCGCCATACTCCTGAGCGCACTGGCCATGATGCTGCTGATGAAGAAGACGCAACCCGCGATCACCGTGTCACGGTGATGTTCGTCCTATTCTCCGAACCATCCAACGTTTCTCCGCCGGGAGCCGTGAGAGAAATCCTCCCTTGGCTGTCTTGAAAAATGTAGTAATACGTCCCGGAGCCGGAATTCACGGAAGTGAAGGATGAATCTCCCCTCTGCGGGTCTTCAGGCATGGCGGGAAGGTACGCGCCGGAAAGCGCATCGAGGAGCACTTGTTTTGCGGGATCACATCGGTGCATAGAAAATTTCTTGTCCCTGCAGATTTCCTTCGCGGGGGCGGGAGCGACGGGAATGCCCTTGGGAAATTCCCCCTTATCGAGGTAGTACTGGTACACCGCATTCATGATGGCACTGAGATCACTGCGGCGTTGCGTATTTCGGCTGTCCCCAAGCTGTTTGCTGGGATTGAGCGCAACGTAGACAATCATGACGAGAATACCGACAATGGCGAGAACGAGAAGGACTTCGACGAACGTGAAACCACGACGACGAGCGGAAAGTGTGCGGAACATGGCGAAGGAGAGAAATGGAAAAAGAACGATCAGTGCGAAACAGAAATTTCCTGTGGCTTGCCGGAAGAAACGGATTCCAGAAGCGACCCTGAGGACGTCACGGTGATCCTATTGTCAGTGGCACCCTTACGTATGCGATACCACGTCCCGCGGTACTTCCGATGACTGGAATCTGAAAGAAGCGGATCCATCGGAACTTTCACGAGGTAGGATCCCGTGAGGCTCTCCAGACTCAAAAGCCCCTTGCAATCATAGGGAATGCCGTACGACCAATCGGATTTGGATTTGCAAATCTCCTGATCTTTGGAAGTAAGCGCCACCGGAAACGTTCCGTTGTGATGGAGAGAATACTGGTAGAAGGCATTGAGTATGGCGCTAAGATCGCTACGGCGCTGATCATTTCGCGCCTGACCAAGTCGTTGATCCGGATTGATGGCGAGGACAGCGATGGAAATGACGATAACGATGACGCCGACCACCATGAGCAACTCCAGAAGCGTGAATCCGCGACGACAGGAAGAGAATGAGAAATGCATACGTGAGAAACGGAAACTGCAAAGCGATGTATCGTTAAAAAAGTGTACAGCATTCCTTCCTCGGGTAAACCATGACTTCATACCGCACACATGTCGCAATCATCTGCAGTGCGTTTTCGTCGTGACTCGGCAGCCGAGTGAGAGCAGTGAGCTGAGCAAAACTTTCCCCTCTCCCGTACGAAGGGATGGAAGCGTGACGGCAAAATTTGCGGGATACGGATTGCTCTTCATCCATCCCACAAGCGCCAAGAGACGACTCTCCGTCTCATTGGAGAGAGGGAAGGTGGAGCAATCCAATGATATGCACTGGGAGGTATTCATAGAAAGGTGAAGTAGCACGAGTGTACGGCTGTACACCTTCCCCCGTAAAGGGAAAAATCAAAAACACGCGTTGACGCTGGGAAATGTTTGTCGTGTATTTCCGAAAATTGAAGCGAACGTATTGTCCGGCTCCGCTCTCACTTCGTTCGAACTACGCCGTGGCATCCTGCAATTGTCATGAGCAAGCCTCGAATTCAAGCAATCCCGGCGGAGCTTCGATCTCAATCGAAGCGGAGACGGATGGTGGGCCGGGAAGGATTTGAACCTTCGAAGTCCTGAGACGGCAGATTTACAGTCTGCTGCGTTTGACCACTTCGCTACCGACCCACAGTGGAGAAATGAACCTGTACTTCCCGCAGTGTATGGGAAAGATGAAAGGGGTTCAATGGGGCATCCGCCGCATCCTTTTGAACCCAAAGTGCACATCCCTCTCCTGAATTAGCTATTGAAATGAAAGATGCAAGGCCATTATGATGCCGTACTGCTCGTCTCGCCTCCCCATGCGTATCTATGCCAAATGAAAACTCATCACCTCCTGAAGTCAAAATGCCTGCTTACGAAACTGAAAAGGCTCGAGAGAAACTATTCTTTCCAGGAAAACTCGTTTCAGAGATTTGTGCCGCAACAATAGTAGGAGTCTCATTGCTTGCCCTTGTGCGTTGCAGCCCTCCCACGGATGAGTCGCTCAATGGGACAGGAGACAAAGAACAAATTGAAATGAGTGTACTCGGTGCGGTTAACGATTACAGGAGTAGTATTTGGCGATGTCTACAAACTCCAGAGCCCTACGAGTTCGCAATTCTCAATGAAAGCTCGCACAACGCTGATGGCGATTATGATCGCAAACGACACAAGCTCACACCCGAGCAGCAATCGGACTTACTCTTTATTTTTGAAGAACTCGATATGCAAGCGCATCGCGCCATCGAAAGAGAAAGACCGCCGTCACGCGCTGCGCAGGTCGTTTCCGATAGCATCGATGCCAGACATAATGCTCGGAATTCAAAGATGGCGAATGACGCTCTGGTCCCAATAGAGAACGAGAAACCTGCAAGCAAAGTGAGAAATGCCCTCTGGACGTACGAGCTGGCAGCACAGGATTGTTTCGCTTCTCCCGCGGAGAGTACTGCCGAGGCACTTGATCGAGCCTCACAGAAGGCTACCAGCGAGTATTTACTTGCCTATTCTTATCTCACTTCCGAACAGAGGTTGGGCCTAGGAGCGCTCTTCTCCGTATTGCATGAGAGAGCACGAGATGCCCTCAGCACACTTCCCGCTTCATCCGATGTGATACCCCTTATGACACGAATCAATAGAAGAGACAGCCTTGGTCTGGAGCTTAATTCACATGGCGAAGATGGCGTAAGAACTATGTTCAGAGATCTCGCTCATGATGCCGATAATACGGTGTCTCCTGAAGTGCTGGATAAATTCACAGATCAATCAGAAGATCCTACGAACTAGTTTTCACTTTTCTCTTTTTCGCCTATGAATGAACCCGAGCCTCCAGAGATCTCCACGTCGCAATCGCCAGCCGAAGATCCGCCATCCAAAACAGCGATAGCTGTTGCGATCTCACTCTTTTTGGCGCTGGCGGCAGTGGGACACTATGTCCAGCCTCCCAAACATGTCACGCCGGAGAACGAAGAAGCGAAGAAAAATATTGAATTTGCAAACGCTGCCTATAAAGACGCAATTGCGATGTGCTTGTCCAATCACGACGATGCTTCGTACGAAAAACTCGAATTTACATCCTGGACCGCCAACACAATCAACTCGCTGAGCGAACGCTCTCTTGGTATAGAGGAGAGACCCGACACCATCCAGATTATCTATGACTTGAATGTTCGTGCGCTGAAAGCTGCCGAAGCTGAGCCTCTTACTCCAGTGAAAATGCAACACTATGATCGCATAAAGCAAATAATCGAAAATGCATGGCACAAGCGCACAGCCAACAAAGAAGAATCAACCACCACTCAATGAACTCGCACAATCCAGAACGATCGGCTGAGCATGAAATCCCATCGGAAGCGGGCGAGAGAAATCTGACCGGAGTTGAAAAAGCACTTGGGATACTTTCCTGGACAGTCTTGGTCGTCGCAATGAGTATTATGACCTGCGAACATAAGAATCCTCCCCCAATTTCTTCCGAATCAGGAGATGATAATGCGAACCTTGTCGTTGTACAAAAATCTACTGAGAAATATCGAGCGGCTCTGCGAGAGTGTTTGGCGCATCCAACTCCCGCATCAGCCGAGGCTCTGGACAGAGCATCCTATTTTGCAAACAGCGAACTGCTCTTCTACCAACCAAATCTCATGAGGGATCATTATCATGCTCTCCGCGTGACGGTGAGTGGGCTCAACGGACAGTCCATCGATGCGATCGAAACGGTCACACCACAGACGCCAGTGACGCTACGAGCTTCGCAGCTGATCAAGGAAAGGGAAACCGCATTAACACTACAAGCGGCTGGAGACGGCTCTGCGCTGGAAGAGCACCTCGAAAATGTATATGGAATGGGAGAGAATTTGCCGACGCAATTCTTACCCGAAAGCACCGAGAAGACACCATGAAAGTGCCACTCGAGCCCAAATATTTATAGAATAGCTATATTTGACTCAGTTTTATGACCATAGTAGAATCGCACGTCAAATTTCCTCCTTCCTTACTCCCTATGGATAATCACACAGAAAATAGTTCAAAAGATAAATCTCGCGGCTGCGTTGCACCGCTTGCTTTGACTGCAGCAGCGATCTTGGCCGCTTCCGCCGGCTACTACGTAACGAGAAGCCCTGATGAAGAGGTGGTTACTTTGGAGCAACAGAGGGAGGGTCGTATTTTGGATTTGCAGAGTGCCATCATGACATACAGAACGGATCTGATGAGATGCTTCTCTTACCGCAGTCCGGACACTACTACTCCACTCAGGAAATCTCTCGCATGGGCCCACGATGTTTATCGTCTGGTTCGACCCGACCTCAACCCAGGAGACTCGACAGACTATGGCAGACTGCTCGAAGAACTCGATGCTGAATCAGCAGTTGCAGTGGGAGAAGTCACACCTCAAACGACCAACACGCAGAACGACTTGTTAGATATCGATGATGAAAACAATTTATTTCACAGGGAAATATCCGCATATATTTCCCCTGAAGTAATTGATGGAGATGACCCTAACGTCAACGCGTTGAGAGTTAAACTCTCGGGATTCAGAGATGCGGTGAAGCGGTGTTTAGATACCCACAACTCAGATGCAGCCGAGGAGGTCGACGAAGCATCTCTCACTACCAACACTGCATTGCTCCTCGAGAACCCCCACCTCACACCCCATCAACGATTCAGCCTCATGCATCACTATTCTACCCTGAGTTATAATGGGGTGACTGCTGTGGGCAGAGTCCTCCCTCAGACTCCCGAAATTGGAAAATCCATGCGTCATTTCTCCAATAGAAGCCAATTAGCAATGTTCGCAGCGAGGGATGATGAAATTGGCCTTCGCGCTTACCTTTTAGATCGCAACCGCATTGGAAATGATGACGCTAGGGAGAGCGTTTCGGACGCTGTCTGGGAGAGATATGGAGACAAACCAGCCGAGCCCAAGAAGTGAGTGAAACGCCCATTTGACAGAGGAATACGGCAATACTACGATCGTGCGCTACGCATCTCCCTGCCCCTATGAACCAAGAAAGAAATGGAATGCCATACGAAAGACCGCGCAGTCTCTTAATGCCGGTTCTTTCTTTTGCGGCGCTCGTCACCACTGTTATCGGTATAGTCGCAAACCGACATCACAATGCAGAGGAGAACGCTCAGCGGGGAAAGAGAGAGCGAAATATAGCGCAGATGAAGAATGATATCGTGATATACAGGACAGCTCTGAGGGAATGCCTCTCTTGCCGCAGCCCGCGCACTGCCAATCGACTCAATCAATTTTCCAAATCCACCAACGCCACATATCTTCAAGCTCGAAACGACCTCGCCCCCGAAGACGTGCGGGACTTTGACGCTCTGCTTTTCGAACTCAATGCTGCATCCGGTTTTGCAGTGAATGAAGTTATACCTCAAACGGCCAACACGCAGACCGTTTGGCAAGACATCAATCGTCGCAACAAAAAGTTAAGAAAAGAAAAATCCCATGATGCGCTTCCTGGAGTAATTGGCGAAGTAGATCCCTGCGTCGCAGAGTTGAGAGGTGCGCAATCGCAATTCAAAACAGCGATACAAGACTGTCTCGCTACCCATACTTTAGAAGCTGCCGAGGCAGTCGACCGAGCATCTTGTGCTGCCAGCAGTGCATTGCTCCTCGGCAATTCCAAACTCACACATAATCAACAGTTCAACTTAGATGAGCTTGAATCCGTCCTGGAGCAAGAAGCAGACGTAGCTCTCACCTACGTCTATCCCTCGTCACCCGAGTCGGAAGCCATGAGGGATCGTATCGGCTATAGGATGCAGCTTGAGGCTATGCTGCTAGGAAATGACGGTAGGGGTTTCGAAATTTTCTTCGATGATCGTTTCCGAGGGGAAGATGATGTGACGAAGATTGTCTCAGGGAAAGTAGTGGAGAAGTTCGGAGGAGGATCTGCCAAGCTTAAGAAGTAAAATTTTTTCCCCATTTTTTATGTCGCCTGAATCCCCTGCCCCAGACAGTCCACCGGATGTACATCCTCAAGAGTCTCAATCTTCCGAGCGGAATCTGGCTGAGAAGATATTCGGCAGGCCAAGCGGCATATCAATTCTCTTAATTGCTTCCGGATTGCTGACCACTGGTCTTTGTCTTCACGAAATGCTGACTAACCCCTCCCAATCTGATAATAAGACTGAGAAAAAGGATGAGGCTCTTAAAGATCTGAAGTTTGCCGTCAACATCTATCGAACTGCCATTGGGCGCATTCTGCCTGATGCATCCGATACTGACGTTTTGGCTACGGACCGTGCGGCGTTCTACACAAACAGCGCATACAGCCGAATGCGAAGCGACCTCTCACAGGAAGAAAGACTACTCTGGGACGAACTTCTGAAGACTTTGAATGAGGCGGCGATTCAGAAAATTCGATCCGTTGCGGTTCAGACTCCCACCACGGAGCACAGCTTGAGCTGCATCTCTGCCAGAAATGATGATCTGCTCCTAACTTTCGCAAACGACGTGCCCATGGGAGCCAGCCATGAGACATCCGTAAATACATTACTTGAACTCACCTGGCAGTACGGGAAAGCTGTGGAGGGGTGTCTTAACATGCGCGATGAGGAAGCAGCAAAGACGCTTAATTTTGGATCAGAAATGACTAACAGCGAATTCTTGCTCACCAATGATCTCTCTCGCGATCAACAGTGGATTTTGGGAAATATTCTCGCCGTACAGAATGACCGTGCACTTGGAGCTATACACATGGTTGAGCCACAGAGTTCCAAGACAGGGAATATTAATGATGAGATCGTTGATAGAAACATTCTCACGCACCTGAAGGCAAAGGGTGAGGAAGAAATCATTTCCCAGTTCATCGCTTATGAGCTTCTCCGAAATGGAGGTGACAGCGCTACGCTCACGGTGACAGAAGAGGTATTGAAAAGGTACGAAAATGCATCTTCGAAGCCCAAGCACTGAGCAACTCTTTCTCAACGTCAAGACCGTCTCTCTAAGGAAGATTCGTCCTCCGGTTAAATCCTCCATCCACACACACCGTCTCTCCTGTGATTGCATCGGAAGCAAGGAGAAATGCCATGGCCTCAGCAACAATCTGAGGAGTGGCAATTGTATGAGGTGTCATGGATCCCCAGGCAACG
>CAIJNU010000062.1 GCA_903822115.1 uncultured Candidatus Peregrinibacteria bacterium | reverse complement strand
AGCTTCGGCGCGCCAGCGTTTTCTTTCTCTCTTTCTTTGTCGTGCCTGACAAAGAAAGAGAAGAGCCTTGTGTGGGAAATACGAAAGCTACTTAGAATGAATTGATATCCTGCCCGTAAGCCTTCCACGGCGACTTCGCAATGCACGCGGAGAAAGGAACCATGCCATCGATCAGAACTCTACCCATCGTCACGCCCTTCCCGCAGGTCAGATTCGCACCGAAGAGCGCAGTCACGATGCTCAAGCGATTTCTTCCGCCGGCAATCTCGATGCCCGAGGAAGTCTGCGAAGCTACGGAAATCACCCCCCCACCCTGAGAAGACAAGTAACCCAGAGAAGAAGAACTCGAGTAGGGGTAGAGCTGGAAAGTCGAGGACGAAGAATAGGAATAGGAAGAATACGAGTAAGAGTACGATGAGGAGGAAGAGCTCGAATAGGGAAAGAGCTGGAAGGTTGAAGAGGAGGAAGATTGAGTAATCGGCGACGACTGCTGACCGCCTTGATAGGACTCGACCCAAATGTGAGGACAGAGTGAGTACGGAGGAGGCGCCTGCTTGCTGCAATCAAATGCGGGATCGCTGGCGTCGAGAATTTCCTCGCCTTGTGGTCCGATCCTCTGAATGCACCACGGAGGAACCGAACCGGACTCTACGGACACCGAACTGCTCGAAAAGGAAGAAAACGGAATTGATGAATACGAGGACCACTGGGAGGAAGGAGGAGTCGATGAGGAAGAAGACCACTGAGAGGAAACAGGAATCGATGAAGCAGAAGTCGACGAGAAAGAGGGCCATGAATAGGAAGGAGGCACCTCGCTCAACGAAGATGACGAACCCCCAGAAACGACGACCGCAGGTGTAACAGGTCCGGTTGCAATGATAATGTTGGAAATCGTCCCGCTCCCCGTCGTTGTCTTGGACGTTTTATGGCTGCAGGAAGCCAAGACGAGTCCGATAGCCATCAGCGCAGCGGCTGTCTTGCGGGAAACCATAGCGCATAGTAATACCATTTCTTTTGTTATCTGGCAACCATTTTTCGAGTGTTTGTGTCGAGCAGGAATGAAATGTTTTCATTAGCGCCGAGCAATCTTGACTTCATGAATTAGCACTCTAAAATGGAGACTGCCAGCGAGGGTATTGAAGCGAACTCGCATCCATTTTTCATCTGCTTTTTCTTTCCCCTTCCTCTATGTCCACCGCGAAGACACCGAAACTGAAGGTCACGATCGAACCGATCGGCGACCGCGTCATCGTTCTCCCGATCGAGAAAGAAACCACCACCGCCTCGGGCATCGTCATTCCCGACACCGCCTCCAAGGAGAAACCGCAGGAGGGCGTGATCCTCGCCGTCGGCAAAGGCGGTGCGGGCAAGGACTCCGTCGATCCCAGCAAATTCCTGAAGGTCGGCGAGACCGTCCTCTTCGGCAAGTACGCCGGCGACGACGTGAAGCTCAAAGACGCAAGCGGCAAGGACGTCGAAGTGAAGATCCTCCATCTCGACTCCGTCCTCGGCATCGTTCGATCGTAATCTCCCTTATCACTTTTTCACTTTCCACTCACTACTATGGCAGCCAAATCCATGATCTTCGGTAACGACGCCCGCGAGAAGCTCCTCAAAGGCGTGAAGAAACTCGCAGACGCCGTCTCGGCCACGATGGGACCGATGGGACGCAACGTCTGCATCGAGAAGAAGTATGGCGGACCGACCGTCACCAAGGACGGCGTCTCCGTCGCAAAGGAAATCGAACTCCCGGATCCGTTCGAAAACATGGGCGCGCAACTCGTGAAGGAGGCCGCGACCAAGACGAACGACGCCGCGGGCGACGGCACCACGACCGCCACCGTCCTCGCCTACGCGATCATGCAGGAAGGACTCAAGCACTTGGGATCGGGCAAGAACGCCATCTCGATCAAGAACGGCATCCTCAAGGCCGTCGAAGCGGTCGACAAGTACCTCGAGTCGATCAAGAAGGACGTTTCGAAGAAGGAGGAGTTCGCTGCCGTCGCGACGATCTCGGCGCAAGATGAAGAGATCGGCAAGGTTATCGCCGAAGTCATCGACGAAGTCGGCAAGGACGGCGTGGTGACGGTCGAGGCCGGCCAGACGCTCGGACTCGAGAAGGAATTCGTCGAGGGTATGCAATTCGACCAAGGCTACATCTCCCCCTACTTCGTCACGGACGCCGGAGCGATGAAATCGGTGTTCGAGCATCCGTACATCCTCATCACCGACAAGAAGATTTCCTCCATCCAGGAGATCCTCCCACTGCTCGAATCGCTCGCGCAGAAGGGTCGCAAGGAACTCGTCATCATCTCCGAGAACGTCGAGGGCGAAGCGCTCGCCACACTCGTCGTCAATAAACTGCGCGGCACGTTCAACACGCTCGCCGTGAAGGCACCGGCCTTCGGCGACCGCCGCAAGGAAATGCTGAAGGACATCGCAATCCTCACAGGCGGCCGCGTCATCAGCGAGGAGATTGGATTGAAGCTCGAGAACGCCACCATCGACGACCTCGGCACCGCTCGCAGAGTCATCTCCACGAAGGACGACACCACGGTGATCGATGGCGGAGGTGTGAAGAAGGAGATCACCGAGCGCGTCAACGAAATCAAGAACATGATCGAGTCGACGAAGTCGGACTTCGATCGCGAGAAGTTGCAGGAGCGCCTCGCGAAGCTCTCGGGCGGCGTCGCCGTCATTAAGGTGGGAGCCGCAACGGAGATCGAACAGAAGGAGAAGCAGCACCGCGTCGAGGACGCTCTCTCCGCCACCCGCGCTGCCGCGGAGGAAGGCATCGTCCCGGGAGGAGGCACGGCGTACATCCGAGCCATCCCCTCTCTCGACAAGCTCAAGGGCGACAACGAAGACGAGCAGGTCGGCATCGACATCGTGAAAGGTGCGCTCAGTGCGCCGACGATGATCATCGCCAACAATGCCGGTGTGGAAGGCAAAGTGGTGGTGGAGAAAGTGAAGCACGAGAAGGGTGCCAACGGATACAATGCCATGACGCACACGTACGAGGACCTCGTGAAAGCGATGGTCATCGATCCGAAGAAGGTGACACGTTCGGCGCTCGAGAACGCCGCCTCCGTCGCCGCGATGTTCCTCACGCTCGAAGTCGCCGTCATCGAGATTCCGAAGAAGGAAGAGGCTCCGGCGATGCCGGGGGGCGATGGAGGAATGGGAGGGATGGGCGGAATGGATTTCTGAGAAATTCAAAAAGGGGAAACCGAGGGTTTCCCCTTTTTGGGAAACCCTTTCCTACAGGGTATTCCTCAAGCGCGGGGCCCACGAGACCCGCGCTTTCGGAAATTTGTATATGTTTATATCTCCGACTCAAAACAACACAAACTAATGACAGAACAAAGCGCCACGCTTGTTATGGTGCGCGGCTCCGGCTGTATTGGTGTGTGTTATTTCTGTGTAAGGGAACATAGAAAAACCTTTGT
>CAIJNU010000061.1 GCA_903822115.1 uncultured Candidatus Peregrinibacteria bacterium | reverse complement strand
GTGCGCTTCAGCTTGTCGGCCAGGCGCTGCATAACTGGATGAATTGACATGGGTTTCTTCCTACGTTGAACTCAGAAACTCAATTTTAACAGAGAATCCTTACAAAGAAAACCTCCCTGGCCGACATCAGTGCACCTGAGACTTCGCCGCCTCAAACGCAATGAGGGCATTTCTATAACCTTCAGGCGTGCCCGTGTCGAGACGCTTGCCTTCGCACTCGTACCCGAAAATCGCGATGTCCTTGAGTTGCGCGATGAGCGCGTCGATGAGCCGGATCTCGCCGTCTCTCGTCGCCGAGTGGACGCGTGGAAGCACAGCAAACGTGGATCTCGGAATAAGGTAACGGCCGACAATGCCGAGCGTGGAAGGCGCAACCGCGGGGTCGGGTTTTTCGACCAAACTCTTGAGCTTTTTCAGGCGCGGATTACTCGGGTCTTCGCTCTCCACTTCGACAATGCCGTATTTTTTTGTCTGCTCTCTGGGAATGTTCTCGAGGGCAATGACCGCCCGCTCCCCCGCCCCCTCACTCACGTCATAGCCCTTCTTCAATTGTTCCAATGCGCTTCCCGCACCGATGAAGAGATCGTCGCCGAAGAGAATCGCAATCTCGTCACTCGCCACCCAGTCTTTCGCCTGCAAGATCGCATGACCGTCGCCGCGCTGCTCATGCTGATACACGACGTGAAATCTCACGGCATCGTAGCGGTGCAACTCTTCGATGATCGTCGAATTTCCTCGTCGTTGCATCTCTGTCTCCAGCTTCTCATCGCGCTCGAAGTACTGCGGAATCAATTCCTTTCCTTCCGAGATCACGAAGCACAAATCCGTGATTCCCATCCCCACACACTCCTCGACGAGATGCGCGACGAAAGGCTTCGTCCCGAGCGGAAGCATCTCCTTGGGAACGGACTTCGTCCACGGGAGGAACCGCGTCCCGAGCCCCGCAAGAGGGAGAATGGCCTGTGAAAGCTTCTTGGACATCGATGGCAGGATACTGGAAAAGAGATTCCCGTGCACGGCTGGCCCGGCTTCGTCCGTCCTTCGGCAAGCTCAGGACGAGACTACGCCGAGGCATCCTGCATTTGCCACGAAAATGCCCCTTTTCGAAATGATCCCGGCGAAGCTTCGATCTCAGATCGAAGCGGAGATGGATGGTGGGTCGGGAGGGATTTGAACCCTCGGCCAATGGCTTAAAAGGCCACTGCTCTACCGGACTGAGCTACCGACCCACGGAGGTCTGCGGCAGTATAGTCCATCGCGCGATGTACGGGAACCACGTATCATGCGGCGGTGATCGATTCGCACTGTCACCTCACCGACAAGAAATTTGCGGATGATTTGCCGCAGGTGCTCGATCGCGCGCGCAGGGCGGGAGTGGGTCATCTCATCACCATCGCCGATTCCCTTCCTGAGAGCGAACAATCGATCGCTCTCTGCCACGCGTACCCGGAGATGTCGTGCACCGTCGGCGTCCATCCGCACAATGTGCGAAAGTGGCACAAGGGCGACCGCGAACATCTCACGCGACTCGCGACATCCGATGACTGCGTTCGCGCCATCGGCGAAATCGGTCTCGATTACCACTACGAATTCTCCCCGCGCGACGTGCAGCAGGGCGTCTTCCGTCTGCAGCTGGAACTCGCAAAGGAATTGAATCTCCCGGTCGTTTCGCACAATCGCGAATCCATCAAGGATCTCCTCGAAATTATCGAGGATGTACGTCCGACGAAGCTCGTGCTCCATTGCTGCACGGAGCGTTTCGCGGATATTGAGCCGCTATTGGGATGGGGCTATCTCCTCTCCTTCACGGGCATCGCGACGTATGCGGACGCGGAGGATGTGAGAGAGACGATCCGACGCTGTCCGCTGGAACGCATGATGATCGAAACCGATGCCCCCTACCTCGCGCCCGTCCCGCATCGCGGTCGGCGAAACGAGCCGGCATTCGTGCGGGAGATCGCGAAGTTCATCGCCGACATCAAAGGTGTGTCGCTCGAGGAGCTCGATCACATCACGACGAACAATACCGTGGAATTTTTCGGGCTAAAGAGTCGGGTACGGCGTCCACCGGAAGCCATGTAAACTGTAACTCGTGCTCCCGTAGGTCAACGGATAGACCGTCAGCCTCCGAAGCTGAAGATATAGGTTCGATTCCTGTCGGGAGCACCAGAATTGAAATAGGAAAGCAGGCCTGCGGTGAGCCTGTCGAACCGTTCAATTCCGGCCTGGGGCACCAGACAGAACAAAGTGATAGGCGAGTCCTGAGTGCAACGAAGGACTCGTGGTGAGCCTGACGAACCATCCAATTCCTATCGGGGGCACCATGAAGGCATGAAAGACTATAATCAATCACATGGATATTGAATACTCAGCTATTACTCAGGCAAGCGACATTGATGTATTGAGAGGAAGGACATCTCAGTTCAAAAACTTCAATGTCCGTTACGATGAAGAAACTCTCGACTATCTCAAAAAGCATTTAGCCGATAGAGACAGTTTGTACTTGATTGCAACACTGGGCGATGCGTTCGCAGGATTTTGCTCAATGGATTCTGATTGGTGGGAACACAACTATTTCTTTTTGCGAGAAATTTTTGTTGAGCCTGTATTCCAGCAACAGGGAATTGGACTTGAATTGATGCAGCGATGCATTGCTCATGCGAAGAAGCTCGGTGTCATTGGGGTTGTAACAGAAACGGCACTTGAAAATATCCCTATGCAGAAGCTGTGCAAGAAATGTGGTTTTTTTGAATGGGAGAATCCGCAATGGAAGGAAGGCATCACCTATAAGCTTTTGTTCTGAGTTTTGGCCTCAGTTAGACGAAAACGAGGGTGAAATAAGTAGGAATACCCTGACCACCATCCGGCTTCGTCCGGCTTCACTACGTTTAGCCAACCTGCCGCAAACGAAGCCGGGCAGTTCAAATTCCTTCCAGTGCTGTATCCTGTCCAAGTGAAAGTCGCATTAGTACATGAACTTCTGACGATGAGAGGTGGCGCCGAGAAGGTGCTGCGCGTGCTCGCGGGAATGTATCCGGACGCCCCCATCTATACCCTCCTCTACGACGAGAAAAAGCTCGGCGCATGGTTCCCGAAGGAGCGTGTGCGCACGAGTGAAATTCAGCATCATTATCCATTATCAATTATCCATCATCCATTCTTCTTCAACCACCATCTCTACCTCCGCCGTTTCCCCGCCGCCGTGGAAGCGTGGGATTTTTCGGATTTCGATCTCGTCATTTCTTCCTCCTCCGCGTTCGCGCACGGGATCATCACGAACGGGAAACCGAAGCACCTCTGCTACGTTCACTCCCCCGCCCGCTACCTGTGGGATCGCTCGCAGGACGTACTAGAACGGGCCGGACACGGATTGCTCGGGCCACTCAAGAAATGCCACCTCTCGCGCACGTTCCACAAGCTCAGAGAATGGGATGCGGAAGTGAGTGACCGCCCCGACCGTTTGCTCGCTGCATCGAAGACCGTGCAGAGGAGAATCGAACTCTACTGGCGAAGAGAGAGCGAGGTGATTCTCCCACCCCTCGATGACTTTTGGCTCGATGCGAATCAAACCGGCAATCCGCAACCCGCGGGCAACTACTTCTTCATCGCATCCACGCTCGTACCCTACAAGCGCATCGACCTCGCGATCGAGGCTTGCAATCGCGCCCGCTTGCCGCTCGTCATCGCGGGAGAGGGACGAGACAGGAGAAGACTTGAATCACTCGCCGGTCCCACAGTCACATTCGTCGGATACAAGAATGAGACGGAACTGTGCGCGCTCTACGCGGGAGCCACCGCCACGATCTTTCCGGGGGATGAAGACTTCGGTCTCGTCCCGCTCGAGTCGCTCGCCTGCGGCACGCCGGTGATCGCGTACAGGTCCGGCGGAAGTAGAGAAACGCTGACCGACGGTGAGACGGCGGCCTTCTTCGATGAACCGACCGCAGAGTCGCTCGAGCAAATTCTCCAACGATTCGAGAGGAAAGCATTCTCAGCGAATCGGTGCCGGGAGGAGGTGCGGAAATACTCTCGTACCGCCTTTGAATCCGCAATCCGCTGTGAAGCAGAAATCCTCATGAAGACATAATTTCCCTTAGGAATCGACAATCTCTGAAACCCGCAAATCTCGTAGGCTTGTCTCTCGCCCGTGGCTACACTCCTTCCGTGCGCCGACTCCTTTCCTTCGCCATCATCTCGCTCCTCGTTCCCTTGCCGCTTGCGGCAAGGACATTTGACGGCGCTCCACCGAGCGCGAGAGAGATTCGCCAAGAAGCGCTGCGTCGCGATCAGAAAGAATCTCTCTTGAGCGGAACATACGGCGCCGATCTGGAGAATCTCTACGTCAACGATTCCTACGGCGTGCACATCCGTTATCCCAGAGATTGGAAAGCGCAGGATCTCCTCGAATCGAACGGGAAGATTACGAGCATCGCCCTCTTCCTTTCGCCGCTCTCGGGAAGCGGAGACACCGCGCAGGAAAACATCAACCTCGTCGTCGAGGATGTCCGCGATGAAGCGCTCAATCCCGACCAGTACGAGGAAGCGGCAATTGCTCAGGAACAAGCGCTTTTTGACTCCTTCACGCTCGTCTCTTCCAACGACATTACGCTCGACGGAGAGGCGGGGCACGACATCGTCTTCCAGGCATCTTTCAATGAACGATCGCTGATGTTTGAACAAGCGTGGGCGCATCACGACGGCATCGTCTACGTGTGGACGCTCGCCGCTCCTCCTGAAACATTCGACGACTACTCGCGAACCTTCCGCACGATGCTCGGCAGCTTCGGGTTCAATATCTGAATGAAGAGAATCTCTTTCTTTGCCAGGGCGAGTGTTTCGCCTTTCTTTCTCAGGGCAAGAAAGAAAGGCGGAAAAAAAGTGCTCGCGCAACAATGCTTCGTCTTCCACCACTCTCTTCTTGTATAAGCTCTCGAGAAGATCTCCTCCTTTTCCTTCTATTCCACTCCGTGTTGCGCGCTCCGGCTATGTAGGTGTTGTTGTTTCTGTGAAAGGGAATAGAGAACAGCCTTCGCGGACGCGCGCCGTTGCTTCATCACCGAGAACGAGTCCTTGAGGATGGAGGCGAGGCTCTGTGCCACGGCGGTCGCGACCGCCCTGGCATCACGCCGAAGCGACGGCTGCGAAACCTTGGAGCAGCCGGAGCGGAGGCGCAGAGCCAGATGATGAGCTTCGGCGCGCCAGCGTTTTCTTTCTCTCTTTCTTTGTCGCGCATGACAAAGAAAGAGAGGAGCCTTGGGAAAGAAAGGAGATCCTCTCGTGATCAGAACAAAGCCGTTTGCAGTGATGCAGGAACCTCCCGCCCCAACTTCTCATACGCCCGCTTCGTCGCCATCCTCCCCTTCGGCGTCCGTTGAAGATATCCCTGTTGGAGGAGGTAGGGCTCGTACACGTCCTCGATCGTCTCCTGCTCGTCCGCAAGAACCGCGGCGATCGTCGAGAGACCGACGGGACCTCCCGAGAAAGTATCAACGATCGTCTTGAGAATCATGAGATCCGTTGCGTCCAAACCCTCCTCATCAATTTCGAGCGAATGCAGAGTCTTCTCAACGGTTTCGAGATCGACGAGGCTCTTCTCCCCGACCTGCGCAACATCGCGCACGGCGCGGACGAGGCGGTTGGCGACGCGCGGCGTCTGACGACTGCAACGTGCGATGCGGTATGCGGCCTTGTCCTCCATCGACACGCGAAGAAGTCCGGCCGAGCGCTCCACGATCTGCTGCATCTCGGGCACATCGTAGAAGCCGAGCTTGAATTGATGGAGGAAGCGATCCCGCAGTGGCGCGCTCATTGCGCCCGCCTTCGTGGTGGCGCCGACAAGGGTGAAGGGCTTGAGACGAAGTCGCATGCTGCGCGCCGTCGGCCCCTTCCCAAGAACGAGATCGAGTGCGAATCCCTCCATCGCGGAGTAGAGCATCTCCTCGACGATGGGACGCAGCCGATGAATCTCATCGATGAAGAAGACATCACCGGCGGAAAGATTGGTGAGGATGGAGGCGAGATCGCCCGGCTTCTCGAGCGCGGGGCCGCTCGTAATACGAATCTGCGCGTTCATCTCCCGCGCGATAATATGCGCGAGCGTCGTCTTGCCAAGCCCCGGAGGTCCGTGGAGCAACGTGTGCCCAAGCGGCTCCTTGCGACTCTTCGTCGCCTGAATGTGCAGGAGGAGATGTCCTTTGATCTTCGACTGACCCACGTACTCGCCGAGAGTCCGAGGCCTCAGCGTCACATCGATCCCCTCTTCCTCGGGCAGAGGTTCCGCTTCCACGGCGCGACTCATCGAACGCTTGATGGCCATCACGGGCATCATAGCAGAAAGAATATCGGAAGCGGCACATACCCCTCTGTGCTACACTCCCGTCCAATGCGCCCTGCGACGAAGTTCCTCACCGTCAGCGGTTTCCTGATCGTCCTCGTAGGACTGGGAGCGGCTGAGGCGCTCTTCACGAGCGATCGCATGATCCTCCCATCACTCGAGGCGACGATCCGAGGATCGAACACCCCGACGGTGTCGAAGAAGAGTGGGGTGCCGGTGGAGGACATCCTCAAAGCAAACGGCATCGAGATGAGGGATATTTCGGAACAGAGTTTGATCGCTCGTGTCGCCGGATCGAAAGTGACAGTGCGCACCGTCGCACTCCTGAAAGACAACGATCGCATCGCACTCCTCGTCTGGATCGAGACTCCGGATGTGAAGGAATACTTCCAGGCGATCAAGGACGCCCTGCAGTCCTCCTTCTCTCCCGATGTGACGGGCCTGAAAGAGGTCACGGACACGCCGGGCAGCGGCGCGACGCGCAACACGCTCTCCTTTAAAGACCCCGCCATCAGCGCGCAG
>CAIJNU010000060.1 GCA_903822115.1 uncultured Candidatus Peregrinibacteria bacterium | reverse complement strand
TTTCAGAATCTGGTTCATTTTCTCGCTTTCAGTCATCACTGCCTATGCCGGTTGGTGGTTGGGGAGACTTGGAGATTATCGCAATGCCATTTTGTTTCTTCTGATAGTGCTTCTCTCGATTTCGCTCTATTTTACCTACCACAAGATCAAGACAACCAAATGGAAGAGAGCAAACCGTTTTTTTGTACGGCATGTATTTCTTTTTATTCCGTTTGTCCTCGGCAATTTCATTGCAGTGAATAATTTGTTTCAGGTGAATACCTGGATGGATGGATCCATGGTTTTTCTCAAGAGCGATGTCACTCCCATTCATTACTTCAATGCCTCTAATGGCAAAATAACTTTGGATTCAACTGTGAAACAGGCATTGCAAAGTACGCTCTCACATCTTCGTCTTTTCGATTACCCCCTTACCTCAAAGATTCTCATCTCCTTCGTCCGGCAAGGACTGGTGCTACTCGATGGCAATACGCTTACTCCTTTGACAGAGCAACACGTGTCTTTGCTCACCGTTCTTCCAGACAATTCCATTATCTATATTCAGAATCCCTGGGGATCCCAACGACTCGTCAGGGCGGTGATTGAGAACAATGTATTGCGAAAGTTATGGGAGAGAGAAATTCCCACTTACCATTTGCATCATTGGGGTGATGCGTTTGACAACGTGATCTATCAGCCCGAGAGGAAATTCGTACGCATTCCCAATAATGTTTCCCTGAAGCTTGGCGGCAAGTTCGCAAGCTGCGACGTGTCGAACTCTCATTTTGAAGGTGTGGCGCTCCTGGACGTGCAAACGGGGAAGCTCCTCAAGACCATTGATCTTTTGACAATTCTCGCTTCCATGAAAGAGGGAGGAGATGCCGTTCGCAAGAGTATCAGTAATTGCGCGGACCCATTGCATCTCAATAGCATCAAGGTTCTCAAAGATGTGAAAACGGCGAGTTACTTTCCGCACGGGAAGGTCGGCGACATGCTCATCTCGATGAGAAATATCAATACCATCATTCTTCTTGATAAGGATACATCCGAAGTGAAATGGGTATTACAAAATACGTTCGTGCGGCAGCACGATCCGACGATCACGGAAAAAGGGACGCTCCTCGTTTTCGACAATAAAGGCAGAAGTTCTACATCCCCGAATGGGACATCGCGCATCGACGAATTCGACATCGCCTCTCGCAAGCTTCTGGGGATGTGGGGGGCAACGGGGAATGATTACTTTGGAAGTTACTGGAGGGGGAAGACGCATCCCCTCGATGCATACCGCACTATCGTGCAAGAAGAGCGTCCGTACGCCAATCATACCGCGTCCATGTTTGTTCTGAATTGTCCGAAGCAAGTGATGTCAGACTCCTGTACGAAATCTTTGATTTTCCAGGGGGATGGATCTACATTCTCATACGAGAATGCGATGCCGCTCTCGAGCAGTACCTAACTTGTCACATGCCCGGACTCGAAAGTTATCTCCACCTCGCTTTCGTCCGCCGGCATCCGGGCTTGCTTCGTCTTTGGTCCGATCTTGAAACGTCCGTATTGGGCAAGCGCATTGCCAAGGGTATCCGCAGCCCGATCTTCGTCTGCGGCCTCGCGCGATCCGGTACGACGGTCGTCACGCACATCCTCAACGCGCATCCCCAGGCGGGATCCTTCCTCTACTGCGATCTGCCTTTCGTGGAAATTCCGTACTTCTGGCACTTCGTCGCTTCTCTGTACTACGGCAATCAACGGCCGGTGATGCGGGAGCACGGAGATCAGATCTCCATCGATCCGCACTCGCCCGATGCCTTCGAGGAACTCCTCTGGAGGAATGCTCTCCCCGACTACGATCCCGACGGTTTCTGTGCCGTCAGAGACGAGAGTTACGCCAATTCAAAACTCGAAGAATTGCTCCCGGTAGCAATGAACAAGGTGCTCTACGTGAGGGGCGGGAAGCGGCGTTACCTCTCCAAGGGAAATTACAATCTCTATCGCCTCCGATACATTACGAAGCTTTTTCCGGACGCCAAGATTATTCTCTGCGTGAGAAATCCTTTCGAGCACGCGCACTCGCTCGCGAGAGTGCATGCGAAGTTCACGGCGATGTCTCGAGACGACAAGTACTTCGCGAAGCGACTCGAAATCCTTGGGCACTTTGAATTCGGCCCGTTGCGTAGACCGATTTGCCTGGAGGGAGGGCGCAGCGAGAAAACGTTGGAACACTGGGAGAGGGGCGAAGACTACGAGGGTTAT
This sequence comes from uncultured Candidatus Peregrinibacteria bacterium, assembly GCA_903822115.1. Taxonomy (GTDB): domain Bacteria; phylum Patescibacteriota; class Gracilibacteria; order Peribacterales; family Peribacteraceae; genus CAIKAD01. The sequence goes on along the minus strand of CAIJNU010000060.1, from coordinate 29,813 downwards.
TTGTTGCAGTGGGGGGATGCGTATGCGTTCGCGAAAAAATTCTATGCCGGCATTCCCAATATTCACTGGCTTGATTCGCGGAGTTTGATCGGGGACAAGGAGAGCGCTGTTTCTCAGTTGCTTCAATTCTGCGATTTGCCGCGAGAGGAAATGGATTTCGAGAAGGCACTTGGACTCGTCACAGGTTCCACGGCGTACCAGACTGCGGCGACGCCGTACGATGCGCAGACGGAGGAGCTGTACCGATCCCTCCCGAACGTTTCGGCATAAGATCAATAAACGGGCAGCACGGTGTTGAATATCATGAAACAGCTCACCGAGATGATGCCAATGCCGATGAAAATTTTGCTCACGAGCGACTTCGGTATTTGGATCGTGCCAGCCATGCGACTTGTCAGCGTGATGAGGTAACCGAATCCGAGGAGTGCGGGAGCGATGTAGATCGCCTTATTTTCCACCCCGATCGGATGCGGATATTCGTAGGTGTAGAAGATCAGTGCGGCGATTTCCACGAGTGCGAATGTGACGAGTACACAGCCGAAACGATCCCACGCCGTTCGCAGGGAGGATCGGACAACGGCATATATGCATCCGATTGTGAGAAATACCAGTGAGAGATTCGCATAGATGACGCTCAATGCTAGGGAGAGGGGAGACTGAAGGATGTTTTTTACGTTTGCGCTCCATACGTCTTTCCACGTATTGAGCATGCGCAGCACTTGTTGATCCCGATCCTGCATGGGCTGCGTCCCCTTCGATGTTCCCCAGAGGAGTGATTTGACGAATGCGATGCGATGTTGATCGCGTCGAAGTCTCTCCATTGCCGTCGTGACTCTTCCGAATTTCGCGAGTTCGATATTCACTGGCAGGAATCGTCCCTCCTGCTTCTCGTAGCGTTCGAAGTAGTAGGGGAATGCCAACCCCGCGGCGATAGCACCGATGCAGCAAGCGAGACACAGACGTCGCATTAAGCTTCGGGATGCGGATGGTGAGGGCGAGGTGGGCGAGAAGAAGGCCAGCAGGAAGGGGATGCCAAGTAGGAGGAGGCCGGAGTACTTCGTGAAGAGTCCGAGGACGAGGCAGAGAATGAGAAGTGCGATATCCAAGACGGCATGAGGATGCTGCGACGGAAATGTATCGGCGAAGAACACGCGCAGCGAGAAGGAGAGGACGGCGCACGCCTCCGCGTACACGAGGACGTCCATATTGATGCTCCGTGCCAAATAGATCTGTATTGGCAACGAGGACGTGATGTAGAGGAAGAGGAGGCCGTGCCACGTGTGCAGCACGTGGAGGAACTTGAGTGATTGCCTGAGGAAGAGAAAGCCGATGATGGATGCCAACGCTGAAATTACTTGCACGCTCGTAATGGAGCTCATGCCCATGACGAGTAGCAGGCGCGGTAGGAGGAAGGCCAGCGGCGGATGATAGGCGTAAAACTGTGTTTGGATGCTCCATGCGCCGGGACTCCACGGCCATGTGTACAACATTTGCAGGTGCGCACCGACGTCCCAGCCGACTCCATCACCCCATCGTGCGACGAAGAGCCAGAGACGCGAGAACAGGAACGTCAGTAGCAGAGCGTATTCCAGCTTCCGCGAAAAGTTTCGATCGTTATTCGCCGCTTGGAATGACGCTGCTTGCTGTGACATTGCCGATCATTGTAGAGAAGGCGTTTCCAACGTCCAATTGCGCATTCATGCATTGCGCGGGAGAAGCACGGTCGTGATTTGACAGCGGTGGCGCGCGGGTGAAAGATGTGCCACTACTTTCCCAAATTTCTCATGCCCAAAGCAGCAGATGGAATCGAGGTCTGGTGCAATCGCTCAGATGGGAACGATCATTTTGTCCTCGCGAGCGAGGGGTTCCTTGTGATGCAGGTGAAGAAGAAGGATGGGACGACATGGAATTCCGGTCCAGTTGCGACAATTTCAGAGCCGGAAGAGTGGCAACAGGCGTTTGCAGGACTTGGACCGACGTGGAATCAGGAGGATGGAAGCGAGAAAAAATCCGACGGTCATTATCAGGCCGTACGTACGGCTTCGACTCTCTCTGAGAGAGCGATGTGGACGGTCGATCACACTCTAAATAACGAGCGATACACAGTTCGCGATCTATTAGAAGTCGTGCTTACGATGTAATCGAATCGGCAGCAAGTTATTGTAAATCTTCGCAATTTTTGCTACAATCAAATCAACCAATACACATCAATGATCAAGCGGAATATCAATATTCTCGGCAGCCGCATCGCGTACTTCGAGTGTGGTTCCAAGCACGGCCCCGTGCTGATAATGGTCCATGGATTTCGGGGGAATCATCGCGCGCTTCTTCCGATTTCCCGCGAGCTTCAGGGCTTTCGCATCCTCCTCATCGATCTTCCGGGATACGGCGAGTCCACGCCCATGTCCCTATCACACACGCTCAAGAATTACTCCACGATGCTCGAGGTGTTCTGTGACAAATTGCACCTCAAGACTTTCTCCCTCTGGGGACACTCCTTCGGCGGGAGCCTGTGTCTGCTCTTCGCTTCCCGCACGAAGCGCAACGTGGAGAGGATCGTGCTGGTTTCTCCGGCGCTGCCCGGGAAGGGGATCGTGACGAGTCTGGCCATTCTCTACTATCGCATCGCCGCACTGCTCCCGCGCCGGATACAGAAGTTCTGGCTCGCAAGCACGCTTCTCAACGATCTCTTCCGCTGGTACTTCCTCAAGCGCGTGCATGGGCGTCAGCGCAAGAAGCTCATGAAGGACGGGCGCGCGGAGCTGCGCGACTTCAACGCGGACGTCGTGATCGAGGGGTTCCTGAGCTTCTTTCGATCCAATATGCTCAAGGCGGCCGCGTCCATTTCCGTCCCGACGACCATCATCGCCGGGGATCTCGACGATCTCGTGCCGCTCTCGGCTCTCGAAACGCTTCACAAGACGATGCCCCGCAGCTGCCTCGTCGTCATTCGGGGGGTTGGGCATCTGAGCCCCATCGAACAGCCGCGTCACAACGCAACTTTGGCGCAGAAGTTTCTATGGGCGTGATGTTTAAGACTGATGAGAGATGCATCCGTGTTGTTTTTTCATTGGTGATTTTCCCTCAAACTTAAATCGAAGCTTTTGCCTCTCTCCTCTTCCTCCTTTTGTCTTCTCTGGTGTTAATTGCACGTGCACGACACCTCCATTGAGAACCCGTAAAGTTGATTTCATACAACCTCATCATTTCTCTGGCAATTCCCTGCCAATTGGGAGTGCCGGTATAGGGCTGTTTCGTGTGGAGGATAGACGTGGAGAGCTCCAGAAGTTTCGCATCGATATCTGGAGTCCAGGGATAATTCTGTGTGGCTTTCCATGCATTCTTTCTGCCCTCATCGGTGAGATTGTTCTTTTTCCTGCAGAGATCCTGCCTGATGTCTCTCTTTATTTCTCGTTCTCCATCGGGCGAAAGTGACGCTCTGCAAATGAGACCCACAACTGCTCTGCGAACGTCACTCGTTAATGCTCCCAATTCTCGCAAATCCTCGATTACCAGTTCTCCGATATTTTTCATTGTGTTTTTCCCTTCCCGAAGGGCAAGGATAGTAGCTCTCAACTTCTGACGCTTTCCAAGAATCAAATTTGCAATTTCCTTTACCATTCTGATGGCGATGAGTCGATCTGACGAGAAATTCGCAGCACTGTGGGTTGAGAGTTTATCCATCTTCATAATAAGATTATGAACAAAATTACATACTATGTCAAATATGAGTATCTGCTCATCCATCTCATAATTATCTGGTGACTACCGATTCTTCGAATCCTGCTGCAGTGTCTCGAGCGCTTCTTTGACGGTCGTCATGAACTGCGCCGGGAAGATGATCGTGGAGTTCTTCTCCGTGGCGATCTCCGCCATGGTCTGGAGCGTGCGCAGCTGCAGCGCGACGGGATGATTCGCGATGATGTCGGCGGCCTGCCCGAGTTTTTCCGACGCCTGGAACTCACCCTCCGCCGCAACGATCTTCGCTCGGCGCTCGCGCTCGGCTTCTGCTTCCTTCGCCATCGCCCGCTGCATGTTGTCCGGCAGGATGACATCCTTGATCTCCACGGCAGTCACCTGAATGCCCCACGGCTCCGTATGGACATCGATCACGTTCTTGATCTTCTCGTTGATGTCGACCGTTTGCGACAGGAACTGATCGAGCATGAACTGACCCACGACGTTTCGGACCGTGGTTTGGCTGATCTGATTCACGGCGTCATGGACGTTCTCAATTGCCACCACGGACTTCTGGGCATCGACGACGTGGTAGTACGCGACGGCGGCGATATCGATACTGACATTGTCCTTCGTGATGATCTTCTGCGAGGGGATGTTCATCGTGATCGTGCGCAGCTCAACCCGCACCATGCGCTCAAAAATCGGTAAGACGTAGATGAGGCCCGGCCCGCGCGCCCCCACGAGACGACCCAAACGGAAGATAACGGCGCGCTGATACTCATTGATGACCTTGATGCCTCCGAGGAGGAGAATGACGACGATGCCAAGCAGGTACAGCAGGATGGTGTTCATGAGGATGATGGTATCCTCCTCGGAGGGAATAGCAACGAGAGGGGAGGGATTCTCTAGTTGATTGGACGCAGGAAATTCTGCGTGTCCTCGAGCGGTGCAAAGAACTTCTCTTCCGCGCCCGTCACAGGGGTGAGAATGGGAGACGGATTCGTGTATGGGACGGGAGGATAGTACGAGGGGTTCGCGGAGTTTTGGGACACATTCCCTCCTCTGTAGGAATACCGGTAGACCTGCTGAGTGAGCGGTGAGGACGAACCTGTCACGTTACTGCCGAGATTTCCGAGCGTGGCTGTAATCGTGTGGGTTCCTGCGGGAAGTTGAGAAGTGGAGAAAGTCGCGGTGCCATCCGATCCGACATTCATGCTTGCGAGAAGAGCGCCGTTATCGAAGAGGGTCACCACTGCTCCCGCATACTGCATGCCCACGTTCGTTCGAAGGATGACGGAGTTGCCGACAGTGGAAGGATTCAAGCTCGACGCGAGGGAGAAGGTGAATGCACTCGGCTGAGAACCGTTGGAGGGGTAGACGTTGTTTTGGTACGGATAGTACGTATTGAAGTTGTAGTTGTACGGAACATTCTGCGGCAGGATTTGCAGGGAGACCGGCGGGGAGAAGAGCCGCGGAGTTTGCGTGTTGCCGCTGAAAACGGCCGTGATTGTGTGCATGCCGGGAGAGAGCTGGGAGGTCGAGTATCCCGCGGAGCCGTCAGATAGCACGCTCTTCGAGGCGAGGATGGTATTTCCATCATAGAATGTCACCGTTCCCAATAGTTGATTGCCGCTGACGTACGCGGAGAAGGCGACATTCTCCCCGAAGGCCGCTTGCGTCTTGTTCACGTTAAGGAGGATCTGCGCCGTGCTGTTGTTGTACGGGGAGTAGGTGTTGCAACCGAACGTCGTATTGCAGGAATCCACCGTTTGATACAACGTCGAGGACGTTCCGGATCCCACGTTCCCCGTTCCATAGAATACCGCCGTGATGGGATGGCCTCCGACGGAGAGATGCGACGTCGAGAATGTCGCCGTGCCGCCTTGCTGCACTTGCGTGCTCCCCAGTGCGACGGAATTATCGTAGAAGGTGATGATTCCGCTCACATACTGCGTTTGGACCGTAGCCGTGAAGGTGACGAAATCGCCGAAGTGGGAGGGGTTTTCATTCGACGACAACGAGATGATGGCGGTGCTTGAGTACTGTGCGATGGCGTGATTGAGGACGACGAAGGAGAGCGCCAAGAGAGTGATGGCGGGAGCGAGGATGAGAATGATTTTCCTTCTGCCGGTGATAGTGGTTGAGGTGTGCATAGGAGAGGACATGCTCCTCGCCCTATGGCAAAATAGCAATTCTTTGCAGGGGTAAATTGCCATGTATGCAGCGACAGCGTTTGTGAAGAAAACGATGGAGCGGGATACGAGAATCGAACTCGCGTCTCAAGCTTGGGAAGCTCGCGTACTACCACTGTACTAATCCCGCAAGGATTTCTTGGAAGGCAAACCTACGGTTTTCCTTCCAAGGACCATCCTTTCCCTCAATGGTGATCACTCAGCGTTGGGTCCCGTCGGAGCCACCCAACGCTTCGTGATATTTTTCAAAAGATCGTTTTGACGATTTGAAGTATAGAGGATGCGAATCAGTTTCGCATCGGTCTATAGAATCATTTCTCAGGCGTCGGAGATTTCGCGAGTGTCGTGAAGACGAAGTGGGAGAGCTCGTCGAAGATAGGGGCTGTGGAAGCGGCGACGAGAAGTCCTCCTCTCGGATTCCCCGGTTCCTCAAACGTGTACTTTGCTTTTCCTCCGAGCTCCTCGATCAGGAAGCATCCCGCCGCAATGTCCCACAGGCGGGGGCCGCGGAAGAAGCCGCCATCATTGTGTCCGAGAAGTATTTCTCCGAATTCCTCAACTGCGCTTCCGTAGTTTTCCAACGACGCACAGAATGGAATCGAGACATGCAGCTCACCACGGACGCATTTCTCCGCGCGTCGGATAGTATTCGAGCACAGGATGGCATCGGCCATGTCTCGAGTATTGCGCAATTTCAGCGGTTGACCGTTGCAGAATGCGCCACCCCCGCGTGTTCCGTGGAAGAGCTGATTTTTGAGGGGGATAGAGATCACACCGAGCTGTATCACGTCGTTCTCCTGCAGGGCGATGATGGTGCCGAAGTTCGTTCGTCCGTGGAGGAAACAGGTCGTGCCATCCAGCGGATCGATGATCCAGGTGTAGGGCGAAGCGGGGGAGCCGATCGCATCTGTTTCTCCCTCCTCTCCGAGGAAGCGATGATCGGGGAAGACTTGGTGGATGGTCTCGACGATCATGCGTTGGGAGTCGCGGTCTATGTCCGTGACGAGATCCAGTGCCGATCCTTTTTCTCGAATGGCAATCGCTTCTCCGCGAACATGGATATCGTTGTATCGGGAAACGAGGAAATCACCGGCTTTCTTCGCAGCGTCCATCGCCGTACTCAGTGCTAATTTCGTATCGAGCATACGGTGGGAGTGTACAGTCTTTTCTTTCGCAAAGAAGAAGAGAGAGCGCGAGAAGAAACCGTAGGTCATAAATGTCTTTTTGCAAATGCTCGACCGGAATGGGATTTAAGATAGCGTTCAAAAGATTGTGCTTTTGATAGGTTATCGAATGCCACATAGGTCATGAGGTTCCATGGCTTGAATCTATTCGTATGAGTGCTGTGACCTTTATTATGCTCTGCAAGTCGGCGAAGTGGGTCATCGCTGATACCGACGTACTTTCGCTCGGGAATACGCGCGGACTGAAGAAGATAGACAAAGTACATTGAATCATTCTGCCCGGCTTCGTCCGGCTGCACTCCGTTACGCCGGGACTACGCCGTGGCATCCTGCATCCTGTCTTGAAATGGCTCATTCTCATAACAATCCCGGCGAAGCTTCGATCTCAATCGAAGCGAAGCCGGATGGAGCGGATGACGGGGCTCGAACCCGCGACCTTCGCCTTGGCAAGGCGACGCTCTAAGCCAACTGAGCTACATCCGCAGAGAGCCCGCCAATGCTACGAAGGAAGTGGCTCGGACGCAAGCCTTATCGCTGTTTCAAGCGGTGTTTGGAGGCTCGGAAGGGCTGGAAGAGAAGCCAAAAATTTGGTATACTAGTGTGATGACTCTGAAGCGTAGAAACGCCCGGCTTCTGACGCTCGCAAGCGGCCTCCTCGTCTTCCTGTGGCCGCTCATCGCGAGTGCCGATATCCAGTTGCTCCAGCCCATCGGCGGGCTCACCTCCATTCCTACGACGGGCAAACCGTTCGACGTCTTCCTCTCGTATATCAATGAACTTCTGCCGTGGGCGGAGGGAGTCGCGGCGGGCATCGCCGTCGTGTGGGGGCTGTGGGGCATGACCGGTGTGATCATGTCGGGGGGCGATCAGAGTAAGCGCAGCGCATCCATCAAGCAGGTGCAAGCGGCATGTCTGGGGCTTCTCCTTCTGCTCCTCGTCGGAGTGATATTGCATACGATCAATGCTTCTTTCTTCAAAGTCGGATGATCGTGCGTCTCTTCTCCATCGTCGCTTCCTCTTTCCAGGCATTTGCCGCGGAACCGCCGATCGTGCGTTGCAAGGGCATTCCCGGTTGCGACTCGCCTCCGGCCAACGTGCTTGCGACCAGTGTGGTTCCCGCCATTTCCAGTCTCCTCCTCGAAGCGGCGGCGGCGGGAGCGATCCTCGCAATCATCTGGGGAGGGTTCCTGATGGTGTTCAGTAACGGCGATGATGCGAAAGCGGGCAACGGCCGCAAGAGCATTACGTTCGGACTCGGAGGACTCGCTCTTGCACTGAGCGCGAGTTCGCTCGTTTCGTTCGTCGTCACGGAGAACTTTGGACAGGGCGGTGGTGGCGGGGACTTCGTCTTCTCATCTTTCCTTCCGGCGTTCGTGCGGATTGCGCTTGCTCTCTTCAACGTGGCGGTGGCAGTCGTCGTCATCATCGCGGGATTCCGTATGGCGATTTCACAAGGGAAGCAAGATGCATTCCACAAAGGCGGTACGACGATTCTCTGGGCGTTCATCGGCGCTATCATTGTGAATGCCGCGCGCGCAATCGTCGAAGCGTTCGTGAACCGTACGATTTCCTGGTAATACCATGAATTTTTTTCTCACCATTCTCGGCTTGTTCATTCCCAAGGCTTCCGCTGTGACGCTGGATCAGATCGGGAGCGGGCCGGGCATCTCGGACATGTGGTCCCAGATCAAAGATGTTTTTCCGATGAGCTCCGAGGGCGCGAATCTGCCCGATACGCTCTTTGGCAAAATCAACACGACGATCCTCGGTCTCATCGCGGGAGTGGGAGTGGCGATGTTGATCTACGCCGGCGTGAAGATGATGTCGGGCGGCGGAAACGAGGAGGGGTTCAACGAAGCCAAGAAGATCGCGACGAACGTCGTCATCGGCCTCATTGCTGCGATGGTCGCGGATGCCGTCATCGTCTATGCCGTGACACTGCTCACGGCTGCGGCGGGAGGAGGGGCTTGACGCGAGGATTCCAAAGAAACCGAGGAGTCCGAAGAGTCCGAGGATGATTTATTTGAACCAGATTTTCTCGAAACAATCGCGTACAATCCGCCTATGTCTCGCCGTTACATCACCACCGCTATCGACTACGCCAGCGCTGCTCCGCACATGGGGCACGTGATGGAGAAGATTCTGGCGGATGTTTGCGCGCGCTGGATGCGCCTGAGCGGTCATGAGGTGCGCTTTCAGATCGGCATGGACGAGCACGGCGTGAAGGTGCAGCGTGCGGCCGCGAAAGCGGAAGTCGATCCTCAACAATTCGTCGATCGCTTCGCCGCGCTCTACGAGGATCTCTACCGTCGTCTTCACATCTCTTCCGACTTCTTCATTCGCACCACCGATCGTACTCGTCACTGGCCTACGGTGCAGGCGCTCTGGAAGAAGCTCGCGGAGAGCGGCGCTCTTGAAAAGCAATCCTACACGGGACTCTACTGTCAGGGATGCGAGCGCTTCCTGACGGCGCGCGATCTGCAGGACGGCGTCTGCCCCATTCATCAGGCGAAGCCCGAAGAGGTGACGGAATCCAATTGGTTCTTCCTGCTTGGCCGGGAAGGGGAATGGCTGAAGAAGCTTCTGACGGAGCCGGATGGTTATCGCATTGTTCCGGATCATCGCGCCCCCGAGACGTTGTCGCTTATCGAGCAGGGTCTGGAGGATGTCTCTTTCTCCCGACCGAAGTCGAGCCTCAGTTGGGGCATTCCCGTTCCCGACGACGATGAACAGACGATGTATGTCTGGTGCGATGCCCTTTCGAATTACATCTCGGGACTCGGCTACCTCACACCGATGCAGGAGTCACAGTGGTGGGAGGGGGCGGAGGTGACGCACGTGATCGGCAAGGACATCGCGAGGTTTCACGCATTGATCTGGCCCGCGATGTTGAAGAATGCGGGATTGCAGGTCCCGCCGCCGCAGCGTCTCCTCATCCACGGGTTCCTCACGAGCGAGGGGCAGAAGATGAGCAAGACGGTCGGCAATATTGTCCAACCCGAAGAGGTTTTGAGCCACTTCGGCGGCAATCCCGATCCGCTGCGTCTCTACCTCAGCCACGAGATTCCCGTTGGCAACGATGGCGATTTTTCTTGGAAGAGGATCGATGAAATTTACGATGCAAAATTGCGGAATCAGTTGGGGAATTTATTGAATCGCATCTTGGTGCTACTGCGAAAAGATGGAGATGGATCGTTGATCATTGAACAGCATGCGCTTCGCGCGGAAGCGAAGCAGCGTTGGGAGGATTTCGGAAAAGGCATGGATTCTTTTGAATTGCAGAATGCCATTCAAGCTGTGTTCAATCTTTGCCTCAGCGGAAACATCTACATCGATGTGCACAAGCTCTGGACATTGAAAGGTGAGGAAAAAAAGAAAGAGTTGAGCGCTCTCGCAGAACTTCTTCGTCACATCACGCTCATGCTCCTTCCCTTCGTCCCGCATACGGCGCAGGAGATGGCGCGGCAGCTCAATCTTCCCTGTGCCGCGATGATGTTGGAAAAGGATTTCGTCATCACGGAGCGGATGAAGGAGTGGGGTGGCGAAGAGAACTGGACGAAGGTCGGTGAGCCGAACATCCTCTTTGCGCCTCTCGTCAAATAGTTGTCTCCCGCGACTCGCTTTGCTAGGATGCGGTCGCTTCCCAATCGGCCTTGGCGTTCGCGCAGGGAGTGGAGAAGGGAGCAGCGATTCATCATTTTCCCTCTTCTTATGTTTGACCCAATGTCGGAGCTCACGGGAGCCCAGTCCCAAGACGGCGATGCGCTCGGCGGCACCTTACCCAAGCCTGCGAATCAGGGAGGCGGAAGGTTCGCACAGGACCTTCATTCCGTCACGATCCACGCTCGCCAGCGCACGTTCTACATCGATTTGAAGGAGTCGGGGAACGGCAAGTTCTTCAAGGTTTCGGAAAAATCGAGGGGCGGCCAGAAGACGACGATCATGTTCGACGTCGAGGACCTCGATAAATTCATCGAGGCGTTTCAGGAGATGAAGACGAAGCTTTAAGCGTGAGAGGGAAACCTCCCTCTTGCCCATGCCGCGCCGCTCATCGGGCGACCGCCGGCAGGTAGAACACGTCTCAGGTGCAGGAGCATTTCTCCGTTGCACGTCAGAGGATGGGTTTCGGTATCCGCAGTGAGGGAAGTCTCGAGTAGTTTGAGGGGGGAGCCCTCCGTGTTGATCGTGACTCCCGGCCATGGGTTCAGTGCGCGGACGCGACGATCGATTTCCTCCGCCGTGAGAAGACTGACGTCAACGTCGCCGTCGCGTTTGGAGAGTTTCTTGCAGAGGACGATGGGTCCTTCCTGCGGGCGCAGATCTGGGAGATCGACGAGGGTGCGCACAAGGAGAGAGGCGCCGATTTCCTTCAGTCGATCGTGCAGGGACGTCGTCGTTTCTCGCTTTCCTATCTCCGTGCTCTGATGGGCGTAGATCGGCCCCGCGTCGAGTTCCTCCACCATTCTCTGGATGGTCACGCCGGTTTCACTGTCGCCAGCGAGGATGGCATTCTGGATCGGAGCGGCTCCGCGCCACCGCGGCAGCAGTGAGGCGTGGACGTTGATCGGCGCAACGTTCGCGAAGTCCAGAACCTCCCGCGAGAGGATCTGGCCGTAGCTCACGGTGACGAGGAAGTCGGGGCGGGGGAGGGAGAGAAGCGGGAATTCATTTCGGAGGTTCTCCGGTTGCGTGACTCTGAGTCCGAGGCTCTCCGCTCGTACCTTCACCGGTGGCGGCGTCAGGGCTTGCTTGCGCCCAACCGGCTTGTCGGGCTGCGTGACGACACCGAGCACGGAGAAGCGAGAGTCACCGGCGAGGGCATCCAGCGCGGGAACGGCGAAGGGCGATGTTCCGAGGAAGAGAATGGTGATCGGAGAGGACGTCATTTGTGGTAGTGTAGCAGTCTCCTATGGAAGGTTCGCAATCGAGGCGTCCGGCAATGCTCGCATCCGTCATCCGTGCTCGTCTCTCGCCCGTCATTCGTGAGTGTCCGCCGGAGTGCGGCATCGTTTCCATCACCGAGGTGACGGTTTCGCCCGAGTATTCCCTCGTGACGATTTTTCTCTCGGCTCTCTCCCATCCGCAGGCGGCGTTGGCATTCCTGACCGCGCGAAAGAAGGAACTTCGCTCTCAACTTCATTCACTCAATCTTCGTCGCGTGCCCGAGCTTCGATTCCTCATCGATCAGCGGACGATGAGAGGCGATCGCATCGATCAATTGCTGCGCGAGGAAGAGCAAAGACATCCAGGAGATACTTCGGAAGAGACGCAAGACTAAGTGCGTTGCGCCTGGCGTGAAACGCCCCGTACACTCGCGTCCATTTTTGTTCCGTGTTTGATTTCGTTGCGGTAGAATATTCCATTACGCCCATGCCGATCGTTCACGCAGATGCGGCCGCAGCTCTCGATCTCCTTTCGCATGCGCGCACTGTGCGCTGTGTCTGCCATCGCAACCCCGACGGGGATGCCATCGGAGCGATGCTGGGGTGTGGTTTGCTCCTCGAGACCTACCTCCCGTCTGTGAAGGTCACTTTTCATTGTGTGGATGCCATTCCCGACCAGTTCCACTTCCTGCCTGCGGCTCTGCGCGTCACGAAAGTGCCGCCTCCTCCCGGGGCGGGCAACAATGCGATGGAGAAGGATGACATCATCATTTTCTTTGACAGCGGTGAGCCCAAGCTCACGGAGCTCGATCGCTCGCACCCTCAACTCTTCGACGGCTCCGTTCGAACAATCAATATCGATCATCACCCCGGCAATCCTCACTACGGAACCATCAATCTCGTTGCACCGGATCTCTGCTCCAGTTGTGAAGTGGTGGTGCGCATGGCGGAGCTTCTGCAGTGGACGATCTCCGCGGACGTCGCCACCTGCCTCCTCACGGGGGTCTACACGGACACTGGCGGCCTCCTCCACAGCAATACCACGGCGCGCGTGTATCGCACGGTAGCCGAGCTCCTGCGAGCGGGAGCGCGTCGCCAGAGCATCGTGACCGCCATATTCCGCACGGCGGAGCTCTCGACGCTTCGGCTGTGGGGCAGAGTCATGGAGAAGGTGACGGTGACGGAGGAAGGAGGAGCGATTTCGGCCGTTACGGAGGGGGATTTCCGCGCTACCGGTGCCGAGTACTCCGCGCTGACCGGCGCCATCGACTACGTGAATGCCGTTCCCGGTATGCGCTTTTCTCTCATCCTCTCCGAGCGCGAAGGCAAGGTGAAAGGGTCGCTGAGGACACTGCGCGATGACGTTGACGTCTCCGCCATGGCAGGCAAATTCAGCGGCGGAGGACATCGCAAAGCTGCGGGATTCGCGTTGCCGGGAAAACTCAAACCCGAAATGCGCTGGAAAGTCGTCGATGATGATGCACCCTCGCAGCTTCCGACCTCTCACTGAGGCATCGCTTCCGGTGGTGGCGTCACCTGGGTCAGCGGTGTCGCAGATGTTTGCGGCTGCTCTGTCTTTTTTTCCGCAGGGGGTGTCGGTGTTGGGACGGGTGTGGAAGGCGTGAGCGGGACCGGTTCAGTTGCGGGATGGCCCTCGGGGACGGGGGTCGGTGCCGCAGTCGGAGTTGACGGTTGCACTGAAGCGAGCGGGAGATTGACGTTCTGGGCATCGACGCCCTGCTTGCGTGCCTGGATGACTTTCTCTCGCTCCACGATGGCCTGCTCCGCACGCTTCGCGAGGATTTCCTCCGGCTTCGTGGTGATGATCGCCGCCTCCGAGGGGCTCGCGATGATCTCGATGGCGACGTGCTTGTTGGAGGCGAAGAAGATTCCCTGCCCGATGCCGGAGTTGAGAAGGACGTACTTCTCACCCTCCGTGAGGTAGAAGAGTTTCTGGAGGTTGTCGACGGCGGTGGGGGACTGGCGCAGGAGGATCTGGAGCGAGGAGTTCGTGATGATCGGTTTTCCGTAGGGCGAATTCACGAAGTCTTCGATGTCCTGCGTGATCGTCGTGATGCCGAGGAAGTACTTGCGCGCCCGCTTCACGATGCCGAAGAGGAAGCGCGCGGAATCCTCGTGTTGCATCAGGTTCCACGCTTCATCTATGACGAGATAGCGCTTCTTGAGTTCGCTTCGCACCTTATTCCAGAGGAAGTTCAGCACGATGTAGATCGCGATGGGACGCAGCTGCTCCTCGAGATCGCGAATCTGGAAGACGACGAGCTGGTTCTCCATCTTCACGTTCGTCTGCTGATCGAAGATGCCCGCGTAGCTTCCGGCTGTGTACTTCTGGAGCACCTTTGCCATGTTCTCGCCGCCCTCCGTTGTCAGGAGTACGTCGACGAGGTCGTGGAGCGTGGGCGGTTCGTTGCTGCCGGGGTTGGGCGTCGTGAGAGCGATGCCCTTGAGCGCGTAGGTGTCGATGATTGCCTTGTCCAAGATGCCATCTTCCGCGGGCGTCAGGCTGCCGAGCATGAGCTTGAAGAGTCCGTGGAGGTTGATGGTGGCCGCGCGCAGCACTTCTCCCGTCTCCGCTTCCTCTCCGCGAACGGCGCGCGGTAGATCGAAGGGGTTGAGGTGCAGGGAGCTCTGGAGCGAGAGGGGAACGAACGATCCGCCGACGGTCTTGCAGAGGTCGACGTACTCGTTCTCCGGATCGACGACGAGCACTTCGGTGTCGAGCATGAGCGAGCGCAGAATCTCGAGCTTCACCGCGAACGATTTTCCTGCGCCGGAGATGGCGAACACGTTTGCGTTCGCATTGGGTAGATCGAAGCGGTCGAAGATGACGAGACTTTCGTTGTGGCGGTTGATGCCGTAGAGAATTCCGTGGTCGCTCGTGAGGTCGGAGCTGGAGAAGGGGAAGCTCGTCGAGAGCGGCGACGTGTTCATGTTGCGGTTGATCTCCAGTTCGTCGAGACACAGCGGGAGTGTCGACGTGAACGCGTGCTCCATCTGGAAGTATGACGGCCGCGTGAGTACGAGCTTTCCTCCGAGCATCGATTCGATGTCCGTCTGCAGCTTCTTGAGCTTCTCCTCGTCCTCGGCGTAGATCGTGACGTACATGCCGAGCTGGAAGAGCTTTTCGCGGCCTCGTGCGAGCAGATCCCGAAGCTCTTCGGCGTCCTGCAGTGCCGCCTCGAGCGACGGATCGCGGACGATGCCGCGCTGTTCGAGCATGCGGATCGATGATCGCAATTCCACGACTTTCTTGCGGAGCATTTTCAGGATGGCTTTGTTGCTTGAGGGGTAGATGAACTGCGAGATCTCCATCTGCGCGTCGGTGTTCACGAGTTGCGAGAGCCAGTTGGGGAAGATGTAGTTCGGCCAGTTGTACACGTAGAGCGTCCGCACGAACTGATCATTGAGGAGGATCTCCGTATTGCGAATCTCCATGGCGGAGGGTGCGATGATATCGAGGATTTTCTGCAATCCTTCCTCGTAGTGCTTGATGGATTCGCGTTCGGCGGGCGTGAGCGTTTCTCCTTCGTTCCCTTTCGTCAGTGCGGTCTCGGCTTGGTTATGGAGACCCAGCAGATCGTCGATGGCGACGAGGAGCGGGGGAGGAGTGTGGGGGGCCTTTGGGATTGGAGGTGTGTTTGCCACTTCTGATTCAATGAATTCTCATAAGTATAGCACAAAACACCCCTTTTCTCAATCCTGTCTCCTATCGCGAATATGGCTTAGGACTGCGAAATCAAAGGATTATGGTTTCACAAGCTCGGGGGCGGTTGGAAGAGCGAGGTGCCGCCGGCACGGCTCGATCGGCCCTGAATTACTCCGAGATTATCAACGCCGGGGATATCCATCACCTTCACTCCCGCAATCAGCGCTTCACGATTCTGCTCGATGGCCTTGATGCGTTGGTCTGCGATGGCGATGAGATTCTGGTACGTCGTGAGAGTGTCTCTATTCTCCTGTTCTTTGGCGTTGATCTCTCCCACCTTGGTCTGCGCATCAGCGAGATCCTTCTGCAGTGCACCCGCCGTCGCGAAATCATTCTTATTCTTGGCCGTATCCAATTTGTTTCGGATACTCGAGAGGTTGGACTGCGCATCGCGCAGGTCTTTGTTGAGCGTGTCCCCGTGATCGCTCAAATCTTGCGCCGTCTGCTTTGCGCGAGCCGTTATGTTCTTCAGACTATCGGTGTACTGCGTGAGCGTCTTCGGTCGATCGGTGGAACGATTGAGCAGATCCGAAATATCAATCTGCAGGATGGAGCCGAATTCATTGAGCAGTGAGAAGGTATCGGTGCTATCGAGCGGATTGAATTCCGTGTGCAGTTTCACTTGAGCTTCGACCCCCTTAAGTGCGGAAGCAGCAGGAGTCGTGTCCCCACCGCCTATGTACGTGGACACAAACAATCCGAGGTTCGCGCTGGGGCGAGGTTCTCCTTTTACGATCATATTTCCTGTGGATGATTTTGGTTGGGGGCTTGGATGCGAAGATCCGCATGCAGAAAAGAAGATACAGGTCACGAGGAGACTTCCTGCCCACGTCAATTGCTTATCCATTGATTGGATTCTAACTCTCTCGCGCCACAGAGACAAGGAGAGGGGCGATCAGGGGAGTGATAGTATTCGCATCAAATTCGTATTCATCCCGTGAGCAATCAATTGCTTCAAGCGCAGATTTTTTGTTCTTGAAAAGTGGTGCACGACCGTGCACACAAAAAGTGTCCAAACAATGAGGACATTCTGTGTGCAAGATCAAATTATTGTTTCAAGTGGCAATACACGATGCGAGTGCTACATTTTGCGGTATTCCCTGAGTATCACTTTTGTTCAATGAGGGGAAAACAATCTTAACGAAATGTTTGGATTTCTTACAATGCGGGCACAGGAATTTCTCCAAAAAACGTATGGAGTCTCCGACGCAATAGTGCAGTGGCAAAGTCCGAGAGAATCCCAGAGGGGAGATGCATCGACGAGCATTGCGCTTTCCCTAGCCAAGAACATCGGAGAGAAGCCCATGGTGGTTGCAAAGTCTCTTGCGCAAGAGCTTTCGAAGCTTCCAGAGGTGGAGCGTGCAGAGGTGGCGGGAACCGGTTACGTGAACGTGTGGCTCAAGCCGGCGGCTCTCCTTCGCGAACTCTCCGCATCGCGCAAGGCGCATGTCGAGAGTGTGAAGGCAAATCAGCGCAAGAAGCAGAATGTCGTATTGGATTACTCCCACCCCAACATCGCCAAACCCCTCGGCGTTCATCACCTTCTCAGCACCATTGTCGGTCAGGCGATCACCAATATTTACAGGAATGCCGGCTACAACGCGATTGCTATCAATCACATCGGCGATTGGGGGACACAATTCGGGAAACTCGCCGTTGCATTTCGGCGTTGGGGAACCAAGCCCATAGAGCAGTACACGCTTGACGAGCTCCTTGGCCTCTACGTGAAATTTCACGATGAAGCAGAGAAAGATGAGTCGCTGGAAGAAGAGGCGCGATTGGCTTTCCGTGATCTCGAGCAGGGACAGAGCGATCTCCGGACGTTCTGGGAGACGGTTGTCGGCATCACGATGCGATCCATGCAACGTCCGTACGAACGATTGCACGTGACGTTCGACCTCGTACAGGGCGAGAGCTTTTACGAGGATAAGATGGCGCCGATCCTCGAGGAGGGGAAAGCGAAGAAGCTCTTCACGATTGGGAAGGAGGGGGCGTTGATCGTGGAATTTCCCGAGGAGACGAAGCTCCCCCCGGCAATCGTGCTGAAAGCGGACGGCTCAACGATTTACTTCACGCGGGATCTGGCCACTGCCCGCTACCGCATCGATACGTGGCATCCGCTTGAGATTCTCTACGTCGTTGACGTGGCGCAGCAGCAGTATTTCCAGCAGCTCTTTGCCACGCTCAAGCTGTTGGAGTGGGATCTTCCGGTGATGGAACACGTGATCTTCGGACGCATGCGCTTCATCGATCGGCAGATGAGCACGCGCAAGGGCAACATCCTCAAGCTCGAGGAGGTGCTCGACGAGGCGGTGACGCGCGCGAAGCAGGTGATTGCGGATCACCGTGAGACGATTCAGACGGATGACGAAGCGGCGCTCGCCGAGATGATGGGAGTAGGAGCCGTAGCGTACGGAATTCTTAGCCAGAATCGGAAGATGGACATGGTGTTCGATTGGGACAAGTTCCTCAGTTTCGAGGGGAACAGCGCCCCCTACCTGCAGTACACGCACGCGCGGGCTCGTTCCGTTCTCAGAAAGGGCGACGCGAACGAAAAGCAACAATTTCCCGACGACATCGAAGTGCTCGCGGAGACGGAGCGGCTCCTTCTCAAGACACTCCTCCTCTTTCCGTCGGTGCTCGAAGATGCGCGTGAGACGCGCATGCCGCATAAGCTTGCCAATTATCTCTTTCAGCTCTGTCAGGATTTCAACGCGTTCTACAACCGTGAGCCCATCCTCAAGGCCGAGAGCGATCAGAGGGATTTTCGACTCACGCTCACGCGGGAGATGGCGGATGTGCTGCGCACCGGCGCGGAACTCCTCACCCTGCGACTTCCCGACCGCATGTAATTCTTCCCCATCCCTCTTTTCCCCATCCCATCATGGTTCGCTACCGTTCCCGCCGCGCAGTCCCGAGGCGCGCCCAACGATTCTCGTTCGTCGCACCCCTCGTGGCGTTCCTCCTCATTGCCTCGTTTGGCATTCTGTTTGCGGGATGTAGCAGCGCGCCTGTGAAGCCTCCCACGTCTTCCGGTTCGAACGCGAACAATCTCACGTTTACCGAGCAGGACATCGCTCGTTTCCAACGCTTGGCGTCTCAGGGGCTTGGAACGGCGAGCGGAACCGCAGTCGCTTCCTCTCTCGCTCCTTTGGATACGACGACGGGGAGCGGAACAGCAGTGGAGGCACCGCCGGTTCTGGATCTCTCCATGGTGAAGCAGTATGAGGGGTTGAGGGCGAGCGGGACGGTCGATCAGGGGAATGTCTATAGGGTTACAAATTCGTTTCTTAATATTCGGTCGTCGCCGAGTGTCTCGGGGAAGGAGATCGGCCGATTTAATCGCGGGGATGCGGTGACGGTGGTGGAATTCGTGAATGCGGGATGGGCGAAAGTACAGATGTCTGACGGGCAGACGGGATACGTCGCGATCACGTACCTCGGAAGACTCACGACGAGTGATCGTCTGGCTGATGAGAAGAAGCCGTACGCGAATCTCTACTATGTGCACTACGCTCATGTGAATGTTAGACAGAAAGCGGATCCCAAGAGCGCGAAAATAGGGGAAATTCCCAATCTGACATTCCTTCATCCTCTCTCGATCAACAAGGGATGGGCGCGCATTTCATTTGATGGCAAGGAAGCTTACGTATCCATGGACTACATTGCGTCGTTCTCTCCGACGTTCATCGTGCGTCAGGAGAAATTTACGCTTCCTATTCTCCAGTTTGACGTGAGTCAGAGTGTCATATTGCAAAACCTTCCCGCACAACTTCAGAAACTGAAAAATGCGGGATTGACCTTCCTTCTCATGCGAGACGTACAACAAATTGTGATCCAGCAGGAAGCAAAGGATGTGCGCCTTCCATCGAAGGCGGTTGTCGTCGCGATCGAGGGCTTGAATGCGAGCAATATTCGGGCGGCATCTGACGCGCTTTCGGCGGCTGGCGTGCCGGCGACGTTCTTCATTCAGACGAAAGAGGTTGGTCTTACGGGCATTACCCAGAAGACGCTCCTCACGCTCATCGCCAATGGATACGATGTCCAGTCGGCGGGGCACTCGGGCGAAGATCTGCGCGCGCTCACAGATGCGCAGGTGACGCTGGAGGTGCAGGAGAGTCGCAAGCTCCTCGAGGACATGACGGCGAAGCCGGTCTTTGCCATCGATTATCCGCAGGGCGGCGTGAATGACCGCGTCGCGCAGACGGCTGCTGCTGCCGGCTACCTTTTCGGTATCGGCAATATTCCGGACAAGCAGGTCAATCGCAGCCAATTCCTCAGCATGCCAAGTTTCTCAGTGTCCCCAACCATGACGCCGGATGATGTGTTGCACTTGGTGAAGTAAGCGAAATTTCTAGGCATTTAAAAAGCACGTCGAGAGGCGTGCTTTTATTTTAGGTGTAGTGCTTGCTTCAATTGCTTGATCACATCTGGAGTGATTGGGAGGGAGACAGCCGCTCCCTTTTGGATGCCCGATGCGACGGCGGCCGCCTGTTGCGCAGCTTGCTGCGTAATGGATTGCATGATTGCCGCACTATTATTGTAAAAGTACCAGAGCCCCAAGAGGAGGAGCACGGTGGGGATGAGCGAGAGGATACCGTGAACGAGCCCGCCCCACGTTCGTATCTTGTCTCGGCGATCGAGACGCTCCAGGTGGAGGAGAATCCTGTCGAGCCTCTCCTCGTTGGTCAGGGCTTCTTCTTGCTTCATGCTCACAGCATACGCGCTCAAAAACCCCGTCGCCACTTGCGCCACGTTTCGACGGCGCGCGTGAGATGGTAGAGCGGAGAGAGGGGAATGTCCCTGCAGTGTGCGATCTCCAGCAGATTCCCTCCGAAAGCGGTCTTGAAGGTGCGCACGCCGGCGAAAGGATGCTTCTTCGCGCCTTCCGGAGAGACACCCCAGAAGTTGTAGACGCGATCTCCTCTCTCGAGCGCATCGCAGATGGCGGTCCACTGGAGCAGGTAGCTCGAGGGAATGTTTCGGTACTTGAGCGTGCTCGCGCCGTGGTGGTAGCTGGTTTCGCCGCCGAATATCATGTGGATGGAGGCGGAAATCACCTCTCCTTGGTAGTGCGCGAGGTAGAGGGCGACGTTGCCCGAGCGCGCGAATCGGGAGACCTGGGCGCGGAAGAATGACGTGGAGTACGGTGTGAAGTGGTGGCGTCGTCTCGTCTCATCGTGGAGATTGAGGAAAGAGGGGAGATCGGTGACTGGATCCATTGATCGCGTCACGGTAACGCCCTCCTTCTTCGCACGTCGAATGAGATTTCGGGCTGTTGAGCGCATTCCTGCCATCAAAGCTTCCTCTGTGATTCTCGTACCTTCTTCGTGGTCAGCAGCGGGCGTTGGGTCCCAGACATCAGGTGAGCGAAGCGGAAGATACCAGAGGTGCTCTGCGAGGAGATGGAGCGGAGAAGATAGCGATGATGACGGGAGGTTGTGGATGAAGGGGGAGGAAGACGGCCAGAACGGACTGATGCGAACGAATGCACACTGGTGATCTTGCGCCACTTTCGTCAGTGCTTCGAGGAGCGCCGTCAGCGCCTCCTGCGATGCGACAACGGGGCCGTAGGGCACGGATAGATGTCTGCCGCGCCTCGCGTGGACGATGTGCGCGAAGCAGATGCCGATGGTCTTCCCGTCTTGCTGTGCCTCCAGTCGGATCGGTTCCTGTCCGATGTCCCGGTACACCTCGCCCATCGTCCAACTCTGAAGGAACGGACGAAATTGTTGCGACAGGAGGAAACTGTCCCAAGAGAGGGGATCGGTGGCGGGGCGAATTTCCATGTTGCTATGCTACCGAAGAAACGGCGTCAGGGCACTCACAAGCCTCTTCGTATCCTCTTCCGTCATTCCCGGATGTGTGGGAAGAGAGAGGATCTCCTCGGCGACCTCTTCGGCATTTCTGTCGTTTCCCTCACAGTATCCTGTTTTTCCCTGATCTGCGGACGCGGGACAGACGACGCAACCCGTCCAGCCGTCATGGAGGTGAATGTTCTTCTTCTTGAGTGCGCGCCTGATCCCCTCTGCATCACGCACGAACATCGGGTACTTCTGCAACGGGAGATCGGAGCGAACACCGTGGAGCACCGGCCAACCTATCTGCGCCGAAGCCTCTAGATAGTATCGTGTGAGGGATCGTCGATGATCGTTGATCTTCTGCAGCTTCTTCCATTGCTGGAGTGCCAATATCGCACATGCCTCCGGCATCTGATGGAGTGTCGCATCCTGCCGACCTTCTTTCTCCTGTGCTGTGACAATGGGTACAAGCAAGCGCAATTGTCGCAGGAGTGTGAGGAGCGCTTTCCCGAGGCCCAATCCCATCAGCGGTCGCGCGAGTCCATAGAAGATGGGGTAGAGGAGGAGGCGGCGAATAGTGCTCGGGGGCAGGGGAATGGCGGATTTCTCCAGTTTCTGCAGTCGATGGGAGACTGTTTCTTTGCGGCAGATGATCGCTCCGCCGCTGACGCCCGAGATGGCTTTGTCCCTTCCGAAACTCAAGAGCATGGCATCGCCGAGACTCATGATTTCCTCGGGGCCAAGTGCATCGGGGAGAACGTGCGCGCAATCTTCGATCAACATCAGCCCATTCTTGTCGCAAATTTCTCGAATTTTCTGGACATCTGCGGGAATGCCGAAGGTGTGCTGGCAGATGACAGCTTTCGTGCGAGGAGTGATGATGGATTCGAGAGATGAAGGGTCGATATTGAGCGTCTCTTTTTCAATGTCCGCGTAGATCGTCGTGAGTTTCGCGGCGTGGATGGCGTTGGGAACCACGACACATGTGTACGCTTGGACGATCACTTCGGATCCCGTGGGAAATTCGCATGCGCGAAGCAGTGCGAGGAGGCCTTCTCTGCCGGAGGCGAAGAGAGAGGCGTCGCCTTTCCCGCTTGTGGCGAGCGATGAGCGCAATTCTTCGCGTGCGTGCTCCGTCTTCAGCATGTGGGGGTTTAGGATAAGATGCCACGCCAAGCGTTGCTGGTCAGCATCTGCGAGAGGGCCGAATGAGTGATGGATGACGCGTGACACGAACAGAGTGTAGGTGAAAAAGTAAGCGACTTTACTTCGGTAACAAAATGCGAATGCTCTCAGGCGGTATTCTTCCGACGCAGACGAGAAGTGTCGAAGTCGAAAGGGTGGGTGCGTCTTTGGTGAGCATACTTACGCTCTTCTCAAATCCCGCACGGAAGAGCTCTGCACTCTTGCGATCGAGGAAGAACGCGGCATCGAATACGTCTGAAGCAAGCGATCCCAGCTCCCGGTGCGTTCGTGCACTCTCTTCACCGAGCTCGATGATGCCGCTTGAGAGAAGCACCTTCCGCTCGAAGGGTTGTGCGTCGGCCCACGTGATCGCAGCCTGGAAGCTCGCGGCGCTGGAGTTGTGCGTGTCGTCGAGAATGGTGATGCCCCTCTCCTCTCGAACCTCGAATGTCTGGTGGAGGGGGGCGAATGTCTTCAGTTTCTCCGCAATGCGCTCCTCGCGCAGTCCCAGCTCCTTTGCGACTTCGATGGCGAGGAGCACGTTCGCGACATTGTGCGTGCCGTGGAGGGGGACGGTGAACATCGTCTGGCCGAATTTGAACTTCAATCCATTCCTCATCTCTTCGATCTCCGTCGCAATGTCATCCGCTCGTTCTCCGGTTCCCACAACGACCACGGGGCACACGCAGAGATGGCGTGTCTGCAGGCTCGCATCACTGTCCCCGTTGATGAAGGCCTTTCCCGACACCGGCAGCGATTCCAGGAGTTCTCCCTTGGCTGCGATGAGCGCCTCCCTCGAGCCGAATAGCGCCAGATGCTGTGAACCGATAAAGGTGATGACGCCGTAGATAGGTTGAGCCATTCGGCTGAGCGTCGCGATTTCTCCGCTTCGGTAGGCTCCCATCTCGACAATGACCGGTTGCGAAGAATCGTGCTGCGTTTTCGAAAGAATAGAGAGCAGCCACCGCGCCACTCCCAGCTCCGAATTCACATGAGCCGGGGTCGAGAGAGGGTGGAGATCGCCGAGAATGTGTGCGAGGAGCTCCTTCGTCGTGGTCTTTCCCACGCTTCCCGTCACTCCGATGACACGCAGGTGCGGGAACTTTACGCGCAGCGACGTTGCCTGCCGGATTGTCTTCGCTTTCAAGTATCGGTCGAGTGGATAGAACAGTGACCAGGCCGTCGCAAGGATCAGAAACTGCAGAAACGGAAGAAGACCGAGAGAGAGTTTCGCGGCCGAAGGTGCGAGGATGATGGCCAGGAGGAAGTCGGCGACAATGGCGACGCCTGTCAGGACCATCGCTTTGGAAGTCCATACGGGAAAGGGTTGTCTGCGCATCGATACCTGGACAATCCCGATAATCGTCAGAAGTGACAGAAGTGCGACGAGTGCATTGAGCGAAGTGGTGATTTGCGCCGCAACAAAGACAACGGCTGTGGCGAGCAAGGCGAGTCGGGAGAGGGAGAAGAGGACGACGATCCCCTCGCGCTTCACGTGCTCTCTCAGGCGGTCCCAGCGCCACTCTTTTATCTGCCAAAACGACGCGAAGGTGCAGAGAGGTGACAGGGACGCGAGGAGAGAGAGGCCGATGAGGATTATTCTCGTGGAGATGGGCACAGCATAGAGGATTTCGAGGATCCCGAGGAGTCCAAGGACAGTCGGTTCTCTCACGAAATTCGGCTGCGTTCGATAATAATGGCCGCGATTTCCCGCGTGCGATCCCTGTGGACGCGATGCCGCACCCCGGGATAGAGATGGAGCACGCTGCCTTCGATGGCCTCGTGCATTACTTTTGCATCGGCAACTGGCGTCATGGTGTCTTCCGTGCCCCAGAAGATGTCCGTGGGAACGTTGATGTCATGCAGGATCGGTCGGAGATCTTCCCCGGAAACCTTGATCATCGTTTCCCGCATGACGACGGAGGCATTCTCGAAGTCGTGTACGCGGAAGAGTTTGTAGAGGAGCTTCTTCCCCCCGGCGGCGAATGTGGAGCCGAACGGAGAAAGGAGGAATCGTCCGATCTTTGCGAGAAAAAAACCTACTGCTCTCCTCATCCTACGTCGATGGGGAATACCGGCGGCGGCGCAGAGGTAGAGGTGATCGATCTTCAGATTGCCGTTCACGGCGATCTTGATCGCGACTCTTCCGCCGTGCGAGTGGCCGAGAAGTTGGATCGGGGAATCGGCGGCGTGTTCCTTCACCCAGGCTTCGACCCACTTAGCATAATCATCCACGCACCATGGCTTCGCAGGCTCAGGTTCAGCGCCGAACCCCGGGAGGTCCGGCGTCAGGATTTCGATGCCGCTACCTGCGAGAGCCTGGTGTAATTCGGTGAAGGACTCCCCGGATCCACCCCATCCATGCAGACAGACTAAGACTGACTTCGTCATGGGAGGAGTATAGGGGATTTTGGTGATCACGACCTCCGTTTTCTTTCTTGAGAACATTCATTTCGAGAGTAATGAGAGCAAAAAAGCCCCTCGAGGAGAGGGGCTTTTTATACTCAAATTCTGATTTTACCTGCCGCTCATCAGCAGACCTTTGATGGTCGCAGCGTCCGTGTGCAGGCGGCGGGCGAGGGTCCTTGAGAATCGCTCAATGACCGCATCAGGTGCATGTGCAAGTCGCCTTCCGATTCTCTGGACCAGCGTCTCTTGGTGGGCGTTCACAGTACCGCCGCTCGGGGGAGGCGAGGTCACTGATGGGGATGATATGGGAGGGGTATAACTACTTCTTCCTCCGCCTCCTCCACCGCCTCCACCTCCGCCACTACCACTTCCCCCCGCCAGAGTCTTGATGGTCAATGTCCCATTCACGAAGGTGAGAGTGTAATCATTGCTGGCACTCACTGACCCCTGCGTGATGTCATAGGCCCCATCATCTTCACCGCTCGTTCGCGTTGGGGTGCCTGTGAGGGTATCGCTTCCCACAAGAGTGCCACTCGTGATCTGGTAGGTGAAGTTTGGATCGCCGTCGTTGTGGATTTTCGATTGGCTTATCGCTGAGACCGTGAGTGCATACTTATTTACTGTCAAACTCTGTGCAGCGGATGTCGCCGTGGCGTAGTTGTTATCTCCTCCGTATATCGCAGTCATGCTGTACGTTCCAGCATGCATCAGCGTCGAGACGACCGACATACCGCTTCCGTGAGAGACGGTAGCCGTGCCCAGGCTTCACAGGAACTATCAGAAAAAGAACGCCTTCGCTCTGGGCGATCAGGAGGATTTGCAATAGTGAGTAATAATAATCGTTTGCCCTCTGCATTGCAGAATGCGGTAACTGTAGAAAAAAATGCCATGCAGCTTCCGTTTGCTTGGGAACAGGTGAAGATATACGCACACGAGGAAGAGCACGTTCAACAGAAATTTTTCAACCATGCTCCGATGAATTTCCTTTGGGAGCCATCAGAGTCCACCCCGGAAGTATCAGATGAGGAACTTGTCGATGGCATCATAAGAAATGTTCGCGCGCGCCGACAGGGCGATGCAGATCGGAACCTAAAGGACGAAATTCTTGCCTACTATAGGCATGCTGGTCGAACAGAGATTGAACCGATATTACAAAAAAAAGAGGCTGATGGAGGGTTGTACGATTACATTTCCGATCTTCGGAAATTGTATACGTCATCCCTGCATGGGGTACCTTCTCTCCTAGAAAAGGTTGATCGCATATTTGGACCCGAATATGAACATCTACTTGAACAAGCTTTTGATGCTGTTGAATCGTTGAAGCAAGCTGGCATGCCGATGCCATTCATTATTGAAATACTGCGAACCGAGCCTTTAGTTCGATGGGGAAGATTTTCGAGAAGAATCTGTGAGCGAGTGGAATTCATGCATTCCAAAAAATGAATTTCATCCCATTCTTTTAACTCATTCCTTTCTATACAATGCCAAATATGCACTTTCTGATTGATCCCAAAGTATTGGCAGATCACCGCGACATGGCCATTGGTGTCATTGTTGCGACCAATGTAGATAATACAGGGCAGCAGACAGCTGCCCTGCTGCGAGCGCAGGAGGAAGAAGTTCGAAAATCTACCACCCTCGAAACCTTCAAAGACCATCCGCATCTTCAAGTGATGCATGAAATCCATCGCAGCTTCGGCAATAACCCGAATAAGTTCCCACCCTCTGCACAGGCACTCATCAAACGCGTTGTGAAGGGAGGCCAGCTACCAAGTATCAACCCGCTTGTAGACCTGTATAACGTCATTTCTCTTCGCTATGTGGTGTGCGCAGGTGCAGAGGATACGGACCTCTGTGAAGGCGACGTGCGGCTTGCATACGCAGAAGGTACAGAGCAGTTCCTACCTCTTGGCGAAGCAGCTGAAGATCCTCCGGTAAAGGGCGAGCTGGTGTATAAAGATGATAAGGGTGTGATTTGTCGCAAGTTGAATTGGAGGGAAGGTGATCGCACCAAGATCACGAACAACTCAAAGAATGCCATCATCGTCGTAGAGGGTTTTCCGCCTTTAACGAAAGAGAAATTGCAGTCGATCCTTGAAGAGCTTGCGCAGCTTGTTCAGCAATATTGCAAAGCTCAAACGCGCATTGCAATCTTGGATAAAGAGCAACCTACATTCGAACTTTGAGAAATATTATGCAATTTCTCCCCACCAATCTCGAAGAGGCAGCAAAAAAGATCACTGTGCCGTGGTCACCTATTGAATTGGCGCGGGTGAACGATCAAGTCGTGCGCATGGCAATGTTCGAAGGTGAATATCACTGGCATGTACATGAGAACGAGGACGAGCTTTTCTTTGTCTACAAAGGCGAAATCACTATTCAACTAAAAGATCAGCCCAATCTGATTCTGAAAGCGGGCGAGATCGGAATGGTCCCGAAAGGTGTCGAACATTGTCCGAAGAGCGTAAGAAAATCTTTCGTTCTGATGTTTGAGCCTGCTTTGCTAAAGAGCCAGGGAAGTTGAGCAGCCAAAAATTGGTGTATTTCAAGCCAAAAAGGCTATAGAATTTCTTTAATGAAAGAAGTAATGAAGCACAAAAAACGAGTCGGCTTGTACATTCGCGTGAGTAGCGACGAACAGGCAGAGAAGTACGGTGACAAAGTGCAGGAGTCGCAGATGCTCAAATGGCTCGAAGCGCACAGTGATGAATATCAGTTCGAGCCGAAACACACCTACAAGGATCTTGGGTATTCGGGCGCTTCAGAGATCGATGAGCGGGAAGCCCTGCCCAGACTTTTTGATGCAGTAAAGCGCAATGACATCGACATTGTGATGGTCTGGAAGCTCGATCGTTTTTTTCGCAAGACACGTTTGCTGTTGAATGCTATCGAGCATCTCACTGAAATGGGTGTAGGTTTCATCGCAACCACCCAGACGGAAATCAACACCACAACAAACATGGGGAGATTCATGCTTGGGCTGCTCGGCATTATTGCCGAAATGGAGCGTGATCTGATTTTAGAACGTACCGCATCGGGACGAGAGGCCGCGGCAGAGGCTGGTAAGTGGGTAGGGGGGAAGTATCCGCCCTATGGCTACGATGTTGACCCTACAACGCAGAAGATGTCGGTGAATCCCGAAGAGGAGGAGATCGTGAAAAAGATTTTCAACTGGTACGTAAAACGCAGGATGACCGCCTATGAAGTCCAACAGCGTCTCAATGGTATGAAGATTGCGACTAAGGCTGATAAAAAATTTGAAGAACTCAAAAAGAAAAAGGCTGATATGCAAAGCTTCCGTAAAAAGAACCCCCCTAATTTCTGGCATGTGAAAACGATCACACGCATTCTCCGACAAGAGGCTTATACTGGTACATACTACTTCAACAAGCGCACCACGAAGCGCGATCCCAAGACGAAAAAGAAGAAGGATGTTGCGAACCCACGTGAGCTGTGGAGACCAATACGCTGCTCTCAAATCATCAACAGATCACTTTGGGAGAAAGCCCAAGAAATCCTTGCCCAGAGCGTTAGTGAACCGCGCAACGTGAAGCATGAGTATCTTCTGTCGGGCAAAGTGCATTGCGGTCGGCAGGATTGCAAATCTGCCTATGGGGGCTACATACAACCGAAGTGGAAGCAGGTGAAAGGGAAAAAAACTCTGGCCGGTGAGTATTGCAATTATCGATGCAAGAGAACAGCTGATAAATCATTGGAACGATGCAACAATCGGCAGATTTCTGGGCAAGTGCTGGAAGCGAAGGTGTGGAGCGAAATAGAAAGTCTGCTTGCCGATCCGAAGTCGTTCATTGAGCGCGTACAGGCAGAGCAGCAAAAAACACTCGACATACCCAAGCTCACCGCCGAGCGCGATGCCTGTGACGCATTGCTGGAAGAATTCGATCAAGAATACGTCAGAGCATGCAATCTCTACGAAAAGGGGCTGAAGTATCAGAAGGATGGCGAGATTGAGGCAAAGGGCAAAGAGATCGAAGATACGAAGGCGAAGATCACCTCTGATCGAGATCGTATTTGCAGTGAACTAATGGACGAGGACGAAAAGAAAGACCGGCTGATGTCGGCAGAGGAAATTGCCAAGCGATATGCCAAGGAACTTCAAAAACTCGATGACTTTGATACTAAGCGGCGGATCGTCCAAGAACTCGTAATGCGCATCGAAATCTTCCCCGAACGCGTCAGAATTGAGCTTTTGATCCCCAGACATAATAAAGTCACCAAGAGTGTTATGCACTCTGGTGACACATGTGGTAACACACGTCCTCAAACTCACTATGTGGTGGTGATGGAAGTGGAAATGGCTTCAATTAGGGAAATGACCCGTTTCCAGCGTAATGACTTTGCTATCGCGGTTTGAACTACGTCAGAAATTCATCCGTAGGCTAGAATATGGAAGAGTGACGTAGTGAACTATGAAAGATCCTCTCACCTTCACCGATGCGGATTTTGAACATTATGACCCCTCAACGGCCTATGTGGTTGGCTGCATCGTGAACCGGAAAGATTTTCTCAAAGCAGTTTCTGTTTTACGTAAAAAGCATGGATGGAAGAAATTGAATCACTCAACGGATAAAGAACTAAAAGAAATTAGGTCAGCATTTCTGTATCTGGAAGGTTTGGATCTCAAGCAGACGGACATCAATTTGCCTCTCAGTTATCAGGAAGCTCTTCTATATGATTCTGACCACTCATTTATGCATGATGTGAACAGGCAGCTTGTAGTGTTAGATCAG
>CAIJNU010000059.1 GCA_903822115.1 uncultured Candidatus Peregrinibacteria bacterium | reverse complement strand
TGGTAGTCCTGGAGGGAGGTGCGCAGCTTATCTACCGCGGCTTGCTTCTGTGCCACGTCATTCTGCTTGAGCGAAATACCGATGTCCGTGTTCTTCGACGTCTGATTGTAGGTTTCCTGCTGTGATTGCGCCGCGTCCTGCGCCTTCTTCAGAGCATCCGCCTGTTGCTGAAGGCTCGCGGGGTTCTGCGATTGCAGAACGGCGAGATCATTCTGCGCTTGATCGAGGGCATTCTGAGCCGAGGTGACGGAATTGAGCTTCTGCTGAAGGGTCACGTTTGGGATGAGGTTGGACTTCGCCGTGGAACGGTTGGCGTTCACTGTCGAACGCATGCTCGTCAGTTGTGCGGATGTGAACGTTGAGCTGTCCGTCGTCGCGCCCTGCAACATCACGTACACGTCTTCGCCGAGCGCGTAGACGTTCTGAGCGATCGTGTTTGCATCTGAGAGCGCTTGGTTCAAGACGGCCGCGTTCGTTTGAGTGGCCAGCGTCGAGCCGTACTGGTTGTGCATTTGATTGCTGGCATTCTCCGCGGTGAGGAAATCGGTCTGTACCTGCTGTTCTTGTGTCACGTTGTTGAAGAGGTGTTGGTCGATCGTGACACCGTACGTGCTCTGTTGCGGCCGCGAACCTTGATGCAACGTCAGAATGTCATAGAAGGAATCGAGGAGAGAGTCCGAACTTGCCAACGCGCTCTGCACCGTGGTGGCGAGGTTTTGCACCTGATCGAGCTTCGCCTGATTCAGCGCATCCAATTTTTCCTGGACGGCCTGCTTCGCGGCGGCGAGATCCGATGGGAGCTTCTGCTGCGAGATTTGCAGATTCACCTGCGCCTGTTGCGCCGCCTGCTGAGCTTGCTGTGCCGCATTCTGCGCATCGGTGATCGTCTGATCCTGCTGTGTTCGGATCTGATCCAGCTGCAATGCGCTCGCTCCGACGGCCAACTCCGCTTGTCTGATATCTGCGAGAATCGAGGATTGATCGAGCTCCGCGATGATCTCCCCCTCCTTCACCTTATTTCCCTGCTGCACATTCACCTTCGTTACCTTTCCCTTCTGGTTGAATTTCAACGTCTGCTCGCTCGCGAAAGTCACCTTCCCCGCCGCGCTGATGGAAGTGACGATCGTCTGCTTACTCACGGTTGCGATGCTGGTGCTTGCGTTGTTCGTCTGGCTGCTTCCACTTGTCGCGTACATGTAGATGCCCCCGACGATGAGCATGCCGACAAATCCGTAGAGGAAACTTCGCCACACGATTCTCGCCTTGAGCGCCGCGAGGCGACTGCGAAGCGTCGGGCGCAAAGTGTTGGGCGGTGGGAGAGGGGATGGTTCCATAGAGAGAATTCGAAGCATTATTCGTCACTCAAACAGTATAATTATACCATAATTCACAATTCTTACCAAATTCCTCAGGGTATTGTGCTTGAGGCGTTTGGAGAGGTTTTAGCGCCGCTGGAGGTTGGCGGGAGAGCCGCGCCGCTTCCCTGCAATTTCGCACCCGTTCCAGCGGAGGACGCACTGCCGCGGCGATTGCCGAATTGGATGCCGTGCTCCTGTGCGATCTGCTGAATCGTCTTTCCACCACTCAGCTCCTTTTGCAACTCTGCTTGTGTAATGCCGAACCTTTGCGCCATTCGGGCGAGGCTTGGACCGTTACCGGATGTGCCGGAGTTCGACGAAGAAAGCAGATGCAATCCTGCGGAAATGATCAACAGGACGATGAGTCCCGAGACGAGACCGAGGATGAACGAGAGCGGATGGATTGACTTCATGCGGATACTATAGAGGAAAAGTCTTAAGGACGGATTAAGGAACATCACATTAATAGAAAAAGACCGCAGAGGGAATTTTTGTCAGAGTGTCGCGGGTTCAGTACTCTGTTAATGTCACCTTAATTCCCTCCCTCTATCATTGGGCATTATGAAGAAATATCTCTCCTCAATCGCACTCATCCTCCTCTTCGTCGTGTATGTCTCGTACCGGCGGATATTTGCTCCAGATGTCGCTCCCGTCGTCACGCCATCTCAACCATTTGTCACTCCTCCGGTGGCTTCGCCGAACGTTGCAGGAAGCAGTACCGGGAACGGTCGTGCGCAGAAGAAGAATGGAGGTACAGGGACTTCTCCCGTACCCGCTGCTCCCGCGCCCTCCGTTCAGACGGGCCAGTATCGCGACGGCGTCTACACGGGTAGCAGCGTGGATGCGTACTACGGGAGTGTGCAGGTGCAGGTCTCGGTGAGCGGCGGAAGACTCGCGGATGTGCAATTCCTCCAGTATCCGAGCGATCGTGCGACGTCGAATCGCATCAACACGCGGGCGATGTCCCAGCTTCGCGGCGAGGCGATTGCCAATCAGAGTGCGCCCGTGGATGTCGTGTCCGGTGCGACCGAAACGACGGGGGCGTTCAATCAATCCCTCGCTTCCGCTCTCTCGCAGGCGCAGTAGTGCATGAAGCAGACGCGACCCATCATGGGCATGCCGATCACGATTGAGGTTGCGGATGCGCTGGTGCGTGAGAGTGATATCGAGAAAATTTTTGCATTCTTCCGCACGATCGACGAACGCTTCAGCCCCTTCAAAGCGACGAGCGAGGTGTCTCGATTGAACAGCGGATTGATTCGGGAAGAGGATTGCAGCGCCGACCTCAAGGCCATTCTCGCGATGAGCGAAGAGACGCGGCGCCTCACGGACGGCTACTTCGATATCCGTACGCACGACGGACGGCGCAATCCCTCGGGCCTCGTGAAGGGATTGGCGATCCAGAACGCCGCGCGCCTCCTCGACGAGGCGGGCTTTCGCAATTTCTTCGTGGAAGCGGGCGGCGATATCCAGGTGCGGGGCGAGAACACGGAGGGGCCGTGGCAAGTTGGCATCCGTAACCCGTTCACAGAAGGGGAGATCGTGAAGGTCGTGGCACTCAAGGATCAGGGCATCGCGACATCGGGCACCTACATCCGCGGTCAGCACATCTACAACCCCTTCGCCCACGGCGAGCCGATCACGGACATCGTGAGTCTCACCGTGATCGGCCCGAACGTGTTTGACGCCGATCGCTTCGCGACGGCTGCGTTCGCGATGGGAAGGAAGGGGATCGACTTCATCGAGAGACTCGAGGGGTTCGAGGGATACATGATCGATCGAGACGGGAACGCTACCATGACAACGCACTTCGATTCCTTCACTCACCAACCATGCGTCTTATCGATGCCTTCCTGAATCGCGTCACGATGTATCGGCTTGTCCTCTACGTGTTGATCGCGCTCCTCGTCATCGCGCTGATCCTCGGCTCCTTCGTCGTGCTGGCGATCAATCCCTTCATGCTCCTCTTCTCGATTCTCTTCATTTCCGTCCTGTGCTGGACGGTCAACACGTTCTTCTCGCTCTCCTTCGACGCACCGGCGAACGTCGAATCATTCTTCATCACGGCGCTCATCCTCGTGCTGCTCATCAGCCCGCCGCAGTCCCTTGGTGACGGCACGTTTGTGGAGACCGCGTTCTGGGCGTCGGTGTGGGCGATGGCGTCGAAGTACATCTTCGCGATCGGTCGCAAGCACATCTTCAATCCCGCGGCATTCGGCGTCGCCATTACGGCGATCACGTTGAATCAATCCGCGAGCTGGTGGGTGGGGACGCTCCCGATGATGCCATTCGCACTGATCGGCGGTCTGCTCATCGTACGCAAGATCCAGCGGTTCGATCTCTTCCTCGTTTTTTCCCTCACCGCGCTTGTCGCGATCCTCGCGGCGCATCTCACAGCTTCCACCGACCTTGTCGCCGCGACGTGGAATGTTCTCACGGTCACGCCGCTCATCTTCTTCGCGACGGTCATGTTGACCGAACCGCTCACGATGCCCCCCACCAGAAATCTGCGCATTCTCTTCGGTGTGATTGTCGGCGTGCTCTTCGCCCCGTGGGTGCACATCGGTTCTTTCTACTCCACGCCCGAGATCGCACTGCTCGTCGGTAATGCCTACGCCTACATAGTCAGTCCGAAGCAAAAGCTCCTTCTCGTACTCCAGAAGAAATTGAGAGTGGCCACGGGAATTTATGATTTCTGGTTCACGTCTCCTGAGAGATTCGCGTTTCGGCCAGGCCAGTACCTTGAGTGGACGCTCGAACTCGAGAAGGCCGACAACCGCGGCAATCGTCGCACCTTCACGATCTCCTCCGCTCCCACGGAAGAAGGTATCGCGATGGGTGTGCGCTTCTATCCGGAAGCAAGCGCCTTCAAGCGGCGTCTCGCAGCGCTTCAGCCCGGCGATACCATCGTCGCTTCGCAGCTTTCGGGGGAATTCGTTCTTCCCCCAGAGAGGGGAGAAAAGGTCGTGTTCATCGCGGGCGGGATCGGCGTCACGCCGTTTCGCAGCATGATCAAAGACATGCTCGATCGCAATGATGCGCGGCCGACTGTCCTCTTCTACTCCAACAAACGTCTGGACGAGATCGCCTACCGCGATGTGTTCGACACGGCGCATAAGCGAATCGGTACCGACATCGTTTACACGCTCACGGATCCGTCCTGCATCCCTCCGGATTGGAAGGGGGAGACGGGCAGAGTCGACGAGGCGATGATCCGGCGGTGGGTTCCCGAGTGCGAAGCGTGCCAGTACTACCTCTCCGGTACGCACGGCATGGTCACCGGCACGAAGAAGATGCTGCGCCGCATGGGCGTCCCGCCGCATCGCATTACCACGGACTTCTTTCCGGGGTTCGCCTAAACTCCTTCGATCAGGCGCCGATGAGCGTGCGGAAGAACGCGCCCTTCGTCTCCTGTTTCTTGCCCCACTTGCGTCCCCACACTGCGAAGCTGTCGAACACGCGGCGAAGATCCAATCCCTTCTGTGTGATGGCGTACATGATGGTGATGGGTTTGTGACCGCTGACGGTGCGCGTAATGAGTCCTTCCTTCTCGAGCTCCGAGAGCCGTTGCGAGAGGATGCGCGAGTTGATCTGCGGGAGCATTTCCAGAATGTCTGAGAAGCGCAGGAAGCGTTTCTGCGTGAAGGAATGCAGGATGAGGAGCGTCCATCGCTTCGAGAGTTTCTCGATGATGCGGTAAGTCGGGTTGGAGGTGGCGGAGCGGGTGGCGGTAGGCATGACCCGATGGTAGAACAGCGCACGACGGAGCACCAGCCGTGTTCGCTTTACTTTCGTAAGTCACTTATGTCTGTTGTGTTCGTGAAGGAACGTTGACATCATGCCCGCTCCATAACCGAAAGGCTGGCGATGATCATGTACTAATTACCGCGCTCCACAACTGCTTTCATTTTTCTTCCCGCAACTCGCTGCTTATACTGCGGTGTCGCTTCTTCGAAGCATTCTCCCCCCACTTCTATGTCCAAGTCCGCAAAGGTCGTCCTCGCCGTGATCATCGTGTTGCTCGGCATCGGTCTCGCACTCGCGTTCTCGAAGAACGGCGTTTCCTTCATGAGTCCCTCGAAGACGACGAGCACGACGGTGAAGAAGGCGACCCCGACCAAGAAGCCTGCTGCCAAGAAGCCTGTTACGAAGAAGCCCGTTGAAAAGAAGCCGACGGCGCACCGTAAGTCCGGCACTTCGATGAAGGCACAGGTAAAGCCGGTTACGAACTGAGAGATTTGATTTCCATGACATCGACTATTTGTTTTGATGAAGAGCAAAAATCGATTGTTGCCAACTTCTCCGTCTTCATGCGTTGTTTGCATGGAGCTCATGCTGTTGAATGCGGGCATGGAAACCACTCGCACCATTATCGAAGCACTGGAGAGAGAAGAAATCGGCGTGGAGCCGACGAATCTCAAGGAACTCCTGAGCGCACTCGAAACGAAGCGCTTGAGTCTGCGCATTGAAGCAGCTCAGAAGGAAGGGCGCGGCGATGTCCGCGCAAGTCTCCAGAATGTACTGCAGGATGAAGAGACGGGAGGAGCGGCACTCGGTGTTGCACCGATGGATACGAAGCAAGCAATCATTCAGCTCCAGACAGGAGAAGTATTAGATCCGAAGGAACTCGATGCTTTCTTGCAGGGGAAAGCGATGGAAATCCGGGGGAGAATGCAGCGGCAGCTGCAGGGTGCGCAGAGCGGGGAGATGGCGATGGCGGCGTGATCGGAAAGCACATCGAAACCCCCCGAGCCGTCGCCGGTTCGGGGGATCTCTTTCACTTCGATGAATTCTCAGAGCACGTTGGCGATCTTGACTTCGGCGCCGCCTTCTAGGGCGCTGCGGTCATGAGCTGCTACGTACCCAGCGATGTTGATCCCTGCGTCTTCGATGCCCGGAACCGGCACCTGCATGGCCTGCGTAAGGAACGGTACGACCGGATGATTCTGCTTGCGGAGCATCTTGCCGGCGATGCCGGTGAAGAGTCCACGCCAGTAGTCCGGCCAGCCCTGGATGTGGCCGCCCGGGGTGCTGCTGAAGATGGCATTCACCACGGGACTGAAGATCGAAGCATGGCCGCGCAGATTCGGCGTCCAGTCGCTGATCGTATCCATGTCTGCCTTGTTGCCGTTGGAGACATAGACCGTCTCCGGTCCAAAGGCCATGCGCCACATGTGCTTGGTTCCGTCTTTCATTGTGACCACCACCCAGATGTCGTCGGCATGTCCTTTGAGGGACTGGTGATATCTTGCCGACCCGGTGATGCCATTGGCGAACTCAAATTCCGCGCTGCCGCAGTCGCTGAATCCGCGCTCAATGGCGAATGGTCCCACCGATTGCACGATGCCATTCATGACGGAGACAATGTTGCATCCGGCAATGAAAGACGCGAGATCGGCCGCATGGCTGCCGATATCGAGCATGCCACAGAGTCGGTGCAGGATGCGCCAGTCGCCTTGCGGGCAGTGCGGATCGCCATAGAGCCATTCCTGCAGGAAGCCTGCTTGAATGCTTGCGACTTTGCCCGGATCCCGCGCGACCATCTCCCTCAGGTGGAATATTGGCCCGTTGTATCGGTGGTTGAAACTGATCCACACGTCGGTGCCTGGCATCATTGCGCTTTGGATCTTCCGCAATTCAGCAAGCTCCGTGACCAACGGCTTGTCGGAGGCGATGTTCTGCACTCCCAGTTCCAGTGCCAAACAAATTTGATCGGCATGGAGCGGAGTTGGCGTCGTGACGCACACCAGCAAGTTATCGGGACCGTAGGTCTCCAAAGCCCGCTTGATCAAGACTTCGGGATCACCGAGCACCCATTGCTGGGGAAGGTGCGCATTGGCTGCGACCCATGCCCGATCATCGGAGATCTTGGGATTAGTGACGGCTCCGACGATGTCGAAGTGATTGCTTGCGCGAAGGTTTGGGACCCATGCGCTGTTGCTGATGAACGCGGTTGCGCCCATTCCAACGATGATCGTTGGGAAACGGTTCGGGACCACGTGTGTTGCTTGGTTCGGATACATTTGCTTCGTATTTGGTTGTGGACTTGATGTCCGGTTGTCGTTTGGTTCCGATATCGTCCCGTTCGTACGGGAATAAGACGAGGGTTCGTCTTAACTGACATCGGAGCTCCGAGCACTCGCAGTGCGCGGGGACCGATGTCAGAGAGAATCCATTGTTGTGAAAGAGCTTCCAATCTTCTCCGAGAGAAGATCGGAGAGGCATTGTGCCAAGTTTACTTACCGAGTCAATGCTTTGCTCATTCCCTAGCGCATATTCCGTGTTTTGAGTCCCAGAAATCGCCCTTGCCCATGTAAAGAAAATAAGACAACATACTGTTCCAAATTCGATTTTCGAGTTTGGAGTTCTTTGGCAGCATCGCGATTGATACTGATTGGAAATTTTCCGACGCCGGAACTTTGAGCATTGTTTGGTGTTCAGCGTTCCGGTGTCGGTCGCAGAAGTGTTTTCTGCAACATCGGAAGCTCTGTACGGTTTGGCCTAATTTTGAGGGGCCTTACGTCGGAGTTTGCTTGAGTGTTATTAACTGAAACAACCAAATGCAACAAGAATCGTTAGTAGGAAAAAAAGGAACAATCCCAGTGGGATTGTTGCAACCCCCAACGGACAGTCGCCCGTGGGATATCACATCGAGTATCGCGTTCACGGCACAACTGCCGAGTCCGCGTGATCCTTCAGTCATGGTCCCGGATCCGTTCACCATCACGGTGGATTCCACGAAGCTGGCTCGCGATCAGCAGACACTGATTGCGACTGCTCAGTTGCTTCTGGGGAAACCCTCCGAGGGGGCTCCGGCCTATGTGTTCGGCGGCGAAGCCGCCCAGTACGGCGCCGTCCCGCTTCCTCGGCTCCTCATCGATGCCGGTGATGCAGGCTTCCAGGTGATGCAACCCAGTGCTAACCACATCGATCTACCGCGCTGTGCGGAGGATCAAGCCTATGCTCAGTGGGTCCAGGATGTTTTCGCCGCGGCGGGGATCCCCCTGCTGAGCGCTTCCGTCCACATGACCTCCTACAACTTACTGTCTGCAACCCACCACGTCCGGGCACTGGCAATTATTGGTGAACCGGACAGTCTGTTGCAGCCTGCGAAGTTGGAGGAGCTGTTGCTATGGCGCATGGCCATGACGATGATCGGGGCGGCAAGGCTCGGCATTCAAGCCCTGCATCTGTTTTGGGGACTCCCGGGTGACCAGTCGCCCTACAACTGGCCCTTCGGGCAGCAGCCCGCGGAGATGCGCAAACGGTTTGTCGCCGTGATGATGCGGCTCTTGCCGCTGGTCGAGAAGCTGAAGCTGCGTCTCTGTCACGAAATCCACTTCGGGACGGTGGCGCTCAACGCCGACGACTACATTCAAGCTTGGAATGAATGCGGTAAGTCGCCGTATATGTGTCTCGGTTTCGACCCAAGCCATTTCTGGCATGGCGAATCGTGGATCATTGCGCTCGACAAACTTCGGGCGGCGGGGATCAAGGTGGCGCTGTGCCACTTCAAGCAGGCGATTACAATCCCGGGTCGTCCCATGCTGGGTTACGAGATCGATGACCGGCTGCGTGGGATGATGTTTGGGTGCCTGGATTCTCCGGGAATCGTGGACATGAACCTGTATGCGGGGCAGCTCACGCTTCCCGGCACTGGCCTCGTCGAGTTCTGGCACGGAGAGTGTGATCTCCCAATCCCGGGTTATGCCGAGGCGGAGGACCCGCACTGGCGGGTCTGGGATGTCCTCGTGCGCGGTGTTGCGTTCCTGCAGCGGATCCTCGGTTCGATGCACCTCGCGAAAGGTCACTTCACGGACCAAATGGCCACAAAGGCCCCCGAATAAGCATCAATCGCAGCATGCAGCCAAAGAAAGGCCCCGTGGTACGCCACGGGGTCTTTCGACGAATCTTCACGATGTCAGAAGCGACTCCAGCACGATATCGAGCGCGATGAGGGTGACGACGATGCCGACGAAGAGGTATCCCCAGGGTTTGGGTTCCGGTTTCTTCCACCAGAGGATGTTCCACCGTCGCTTGTGGAAGTTGAGGATCTCCGCGAGTGCCGCGTACTCTCGGGAGCACAGCGCCAGCGGGAGGCCGACGAAGAGGAGCAGAGAGAGGCCGATCGTCAGAAGAGCGGGGCGGGGGATGCCTTCGGTGATGATGGTTTGGAGTGTGTCGGGAAGGAGCAGTCCCAGAACGCTCTCGTAGAGGAGCAGGAGGCTCGGCACCAAAACGATGGAGGCGAAGAGCAGTTTCTGGCGCTTCGTGAGTTCGCGCGAGAAAGAGACGCGGATGAGACTGACGACATTGAGGAGACAGAACACCGCTATCGCGATCCACAGAGTGCGGGTCACCCAGTCCATAGGCAGGGAGGAAGCGTCTTCCAGTATTGCTTGTCTCCGACAAAATGCAATTGCGATCACCGCAAAGCAATTCTCTCCATCATGATTCTTTCAATCATTCCACCCACAGCAGCAGGCTCTTGAGATAGTCCACTTCGGGATGGTAGATATTGATCGGATGATCGAAGGAGAGGCGGTGGCGCTGGAGGATGCGCACGGAGCGATTCGCCTGCCGCGCGGCGTGGAAGACGATGGTCTGGAAGAGTTGCGCGTCCACTTGGAAGCTGCATGAGCAGGTGAGGAGGAGACTGCCCGGCGGAAGATGCTGCATCGCCATGCGGTTGAGATCCGTGTAAGCGCGCTTGGCGGGGTCGATGTCGCTCGAACGCTTGGCGAAGGCGGGGGGATCGAGGACGATGAAGTCGTACTCGCGCGGGAGCTTGGGGGCGCGCAGGAAATCGAAGATGTCCTGATCGTAGGTCGCGAAGCGATCGGAGGAGAAGTCGTTTCGCGCCATGTTGTCCTTCGCCTGCGCGAGCGCGTCGCTGTCGTAATCCACGGCGTCGGCCGCCGCCGCGCCCCCGCTGAGCGCCGAGAGCGCGAACCCCCCGACATAACTGCAACAGTCGAGGACGGTGCGTCCCGGAGAGAGCGAGGCCACGAGCGATCGCATCTCGCGCTGGTCGAGGAAGAGACCTGTTTTCTGGCTTCCCTTCAATGAAATCAGGTACTTCACGCCGTGCTCCTCCACCTCGATCGTGTCGGGCCCCTTCCCGAGCAACCACCCCTCCCGATTCTCGAGGCCTTCCTTCTTGCGGCCGGGGCCGGAGGATTTTTCGAAGATGAGGGAAGCGCCGCAGAGCTCCGTCAGCGTCTTCACCACCCATGGACGCAGACGATCCATGCCGAGCGTCGTGAGTTGGACGACGAGGACGTCTCCGTACCGATCGACGATCAATCCCGGCACCGCGTCACCCTCGGCGTTGATGAGTCGCACTGCGTTTGTGGAATTGAGTTCGAAGAATTGGCGACGCAGATCCACCGCTCGCTTCATCTCCCGCCGCAGGAGCGCGAGCGGATCTCCCTGCTCGAAGGCGATGGCCCGCGCGCAGATGTAGGCGCGGCGGTTGAACGTCGCATAACAGAGGAATTCTCCCCCCGCGGAATGCACCTCGACGATGGAGCCGTTCTCGGCGTCGGGGAGAGCGCCGAACGCCGTGCGAAAGATCG
>CAIJNU010000058.1 GCA_903822115.1 uncultured Candidatus Peregrinibacteria bacterium | reverse complement strand
GTCCGCCTTTGGCCAAGGTGTGAAGAGCGCGTCCACGCAGACGATGTTGTCGTCGAGGTTGTCGAGCGGCAGCGTCTTCTCCTCCTCAAACCACATCTGCTCCTGCTCTGCACCGACGAGGTTCTTGCTCTCCTCGATCGCCAGCTCCTTAGCGAGCATCAGCGTGACCTTCGCCAGCTCCACGGCGAAGGGACTTGTGTCCATCCCGAAGAACTGTTTGGTGGAGAGCTTGGAACCGATGACCATGTGCTTCGCCTTCGTGGAGAAGGCATGCATCTTCGTGAGGATTTCGGCTTCGATGTGCTTCAACTCGCGGTAGGAGACGTAGAGAAAGTTCCCGCTGCCGCACGCGGGGTCAAGGACGCGGAACTTCAATAACTCTTCGTGCAGTGAGGTGAGATCATTCCATGTCTTTGCTTTCTCGATCTTCTCCTGCCATGGACGCACGATGGTCGGCAGGACGACCTTCTGAATGTCCGCCTCACTCGTGTAGTGCGCTCCGTAGGCATGTCGCTCCTTCTTATCCATACTGCCCTC
This sequence comes from uncultured Candidatus Peregrinibacteria bacterium, assembly GCA_903822115.1. GTDB lineage: Bacteria > Patescibacteriota > Gracilibacteria > Peribacterales > Peribacteraceae > CAIKAD01. The sequence continues at coordinate 1,770 of CAIJNU010000058.1, read as the reverse complement.
AAACAGCGAGCCGAAGACCGCAGGCTGCACCTTGCTCCAATCCTCTGCGACGGCTTCGAGGAGCAGAGCTATTTCCTCTTTCGTAAGATCGACAGGCTCGACGATTTTGAAGAGGCCACCGTTGAAATACTGGACGCCTTGGAATCTCCCGCCACGAGCAGGATTCGGGTTATCCATCTGTTTGAACAGGCCTCCGACGAGGTCATAACTGCTCTGTCCCGTTTCGCAGTCCTTCAGGAGTTCCGTGAAGAGTCCTTTGGGCAGCAGTCCCGAATCCTCCGAGAACATGGCAACGACGCATTGCAGGATGAACCGCTGCGCCGTCTCGCGCTTCTCGCCGCGTCCAGTGAGAGCATTGAATACCTTGGCCACCTTGTCGGCAGCGGCACGCGTGACAGCCACACGATCATTGCCAAACTGCGGTCGCTTCTCCTCGGGAAACAAGAAATTGAGCGCGGTGTAACGCTTGGGAAGATCTACAAGAGCAACTCTGTCCATCGGCTCCTCCAACTGTGCGTCGAAATCGTAAACCCAGAACTCATCGAAGTTACAAAGGATGACGTACCTTGGACGGTGCGGAACGAGTTGCAGCCAGTAGTCAAAGGCTTGTCGGTAGTGACGTTGTAACTTCTCTCCGCGACTTTTCATTTCGATGAGTACGCGTGGCCGCCAAAGGAGGTCGGCGAACTTCGTAGAATCTTTACTCTTTACACGGTATTCGAGCGTTGCTCCCGCCTCTTTGTATCCTTGATGCCCGAAGGCCTGAAATAGTCGGTCGCAAAAAACATGGGCTTCGCCTTTCTCATCACCCGAAAGTAACTTGCAATAATTTACGAAAGCCTGAATTTGTTCTGCGTGCGAATCCATCTATGGAGCGCAGTGTAGCACCTCATAGGCAGCTATTTATAGCCCTGCGATGTGCTGAAGCGTCTGGCAAAGGGGATGGATACCAATTTCACAAAACAAATTGCTGGAGGGCAGAGGGCAGCCCTGTGAGAGAATATGCAGGACAGTAAAGAACGCGTACGATTCCTCTCAAACTCTCCATGTTATGATTTATTCTATCAAAGCAAAGTTTGAATCTCATTCGTTCGCACACGAACCGATCAGTATTGAAACCCCGAATTACACCATCAAGATTTGGACAGAAGAAGACCAGCAAACGAATTACATCTCCATTCATAGCAAGATTGAAGACGAATCTTGTTTGCCACAATTCAATGTCAGCGCTAAGGGCAAAGGAAATCACGAGTTGAAGATCAATGCCAATCCGAAGCGGAAAGAGATGATTGAAATACTCCAATACATAGAATCGATGGGTACTTTTTGGCTCAAGATACGTAAAATCGATTTCCAGCATCTCAAAGAAGATTGGATACCGGAGAGTGACAGCGAGAGAGAGAAATTGAAGATAAACAGCTTTCGTATGAGTCGCAGTTACAACAAAAACCCTGAACAAATTGATGCCGTAGTGTTCAAAAAAATCGTATCCAAGAAAGAAGATTTTGATTATCTGACCATCCCTCTTTCATTTTTCAGAGGTGGCGAAATTGAGTATGAGAACTTCAATAACTACTTCGCATTCATGAACTTCTATCTTTTTCTCGACAGCCTATTTAGCAACGGCAAATTCAGCAGCGATCAGGTGATCGAAGAATTTACGAAAAATGATTTGCTGATGGATGCAGTAAGACGAGCGATTGCTTTTATCAAAGCCGACCAGAATAAGTTGGCTCAAATTCAGGCATATTTTGATGACATGCAGCTTTC
>CAIJNU010000057.1 GCA_903822115.1 uncultured Candidatus Peregrinibacteria bacterium | reverse complement strand
CTGGAGAAGTTTGATGAAGAGGACTCAGACGAAGAATACCCCCACGATTCGGCATAGTTGCTGGAGAAGTTCCCAGACGATGAGATTTCCCATGATTCGGAGTAATTGCTTGAAAAAGATGATGAAGAAGACGCACACCATGCTCCAGAAGAGAACGAACTGGATGAGCACCCGCATTGCCAATCTTGACCCGTGTACTGATCATCGCAGGCAACGGGACACGGCCCATCGTTGTATCCTCCATGTGCGTTGCAGGCGCTTTGAAGACAATTCTTGCAACTATCCAGAGAGTTACATGCATCCCCCTGATGACAGGAACATTGAGTGCAGGGATCCGTAAACTTCACGCCCTGACATTCCCAATATCCTTCCGGACGAGTGCATACAGAGCTCGATTCCCATGATTCGGAATAGTTGCTGGAGAAGCTTGATGAAAACGATTCTGACGACTCCTCAAAGCTTGATGAAGAAGATGAAGATCTCGATGAGGATTTGGATGTTGAGGAGGAAGAGGAAGAGAAGCAGATGTTTCCCAACCCCACACACGTTCCGCTCATGCATTGATCAGGCGCAGTGCAAACGTTGCTATCGTCACAGTTGGTGCCATTTGTTTGAGACTGGTCGGAGGGACAGTCGTATGAATCCCCTGGGCAAACTTCCGTAGCGTCGCATTGATTCGCTGCAACCCGACAAATGGAGTTCGTACCCAAATAATCGTTTGAGGGGCAGCTTGCTGATACTCCGCTGCAATATGCGAAATCTTGGCAAAGGAGCAGGGGATCGGGATCTCGGCATGACGTACCTTGCGTCTTATATTGCTTACTCTGTGTATCGCAGCAATCACCCGTGAGACACTCTACACAGGTGTGCGATGACGTATCGCAGATGGGAGTGGATCCGGAACATTGGTCATTGGTGCAGCACGATCCTGAGACACAAGAATTGGAGCAACAGACGTTTCCGGAAGGGCAGCCTTGTTCACTGGGAGGACAAACTGGAGATCCTCCCGTACAAGAAGCAGGCAACTGGCAATCCTGCTGTGCGCGACAGAGCGTCTCTGCAGGGAGAAGGGGCTTTGAAGGACATGATGCGCTTTGCCCTGTGCAAGTGGCGTCAGCTTCGCAGGAAGTCACAGCCGGATCGCACACGGTGCTGGAATTCAAATACGTCTTTGCGGAAGTATCACAGCAATCTCCACTCAAACACTGCACACAGGAGTGTGTGGATGTGTCGCAAATGGGACTTGATGTGGAACAATCATTGTCAGTGCAGCACGAACCGGAAACGCAGGAATTCGAACAACACAAACTTCCGCTAGGGCAACCTTGTTCGCTGTCGGGACAAACTGCCGAGTCCCCGGTGCAGTAGGCTGGCAACTGACACGCCTGCTGTGCGCGACAGAGGGTTCCAGAGGAAAGATACGGTTTTGGAGGACATGACGCATTGTTCCCGGTGCAATATGCATCGCCCTCGCAAGAGAGTGATGCCGTATCACAAACAGTGGAAGAATTTTTGTACGTCTTCATTCCTTCATCACAACACGTCCCCGTCAGACATTGAACGCAAATGTGCAATGACGTGTCGCAAACCGGAGTGATACCCGAACAATTGGCATCGCTGAAACAGCCGGAACTTACGGAACTGAAAGAGCTGTAAACACTGCCTGCGAATACCTGTGGAGCTCTAAGGGGTACAAGAAGAATTGCAAAGAGAAGAAATACTCTTAACTTCGAATGAGCAATGATCAGTAATCGAAAACGAAGGAACCTGAGAGCGAATGCCCCCACGCAGCAACAGGCGAAAATGATGAAGATACAATTAGTCAGGGTACAGAAATTCTATGCTTCTCTGTCTGGTTGCAGCAAAGCCGAGGTAATGCGGAGAAGAGCGAAATAGTATCCTGCGACTCTTTAGGAGCATACAACAAAACCAGCCCCACTCGGAGCTGGCTCAATGTTCAGTCATTTTGATGACTCAAAGTGAGACATTCATATCCTGGGGAATGTAGTGAAGTAGGTCGAGAACCGTCCCCGTTTGCGGAAATACTCCAGCAACGTAGACAGGGTTGCCGAAGAAGTTATCAATTGTGTCTCCAATGTTTCTATAGAGATTTTTTGAGCGCATCATGGCTGCTTCCTGAGCTCCGAGGAAGAGCGGTCGGTAAGTCTTCTTGTCTTTCGTAATGTTTGAAATTGTACTTTTCGCAATGAGTTTTTTCATCGAATCTGGGAGAAGAGTGAGATCGCCAGCATAGAAAAGCTTTAGCGCTCCCTTATCATCAATCGCCTTCAAAACGACTCCCGGCAGAATCGTCTTGAGCGCAGATTTCTGTACAATGTGAGTGAGATCCAGAACCGTGCCTGTCGGTGCAAGAATGCCAATAACTCTATAGCCCTGCTTACCTGCGAAGTCCCGTAAAGGATCTCCAATGTTTGAGAACTCAGTTTCTTTTCGCATCATGGAACCTTCCTGCGAACCAAGGAGCACTCCATTTACGGGTATTGTTGTGCTTCCTTCGGTGGCCTTAAGCGCTTTTCCAAGTTTATTGACTCCGAGAATGAATTCAAAATCACCATTATCGAAGATGAGTTCAGGAGTGCCTGAAATAGTGAATAGATCATTGACGCTGAAAGTGATGTCCTTGGATGCCAGCGGGGATGTTATGACCGAATTCGACATCATGAAGCTGGAACTGAATTGTGCAAATTCGAGAAAGAGAATTGTAAAACCGATCATCATGATTACCGGAGCTATGGTAGAAAGATAATTTCTTTTCCTAGGTCGAAACAGACGGAGCAAAAGTGAATTCGTAACGACGGAAATCGAACTCATTGCCATAGCCAGTCCTGCGAGCTCCGGTCTGAGGATGAGTCCGAAGAGGGGATAGAGAGCACGAGCGGCAATGGGGATGCCGATCACGTTATAGAAGAGAGCGAAAAACATGTTCTGCTTTATCTTGCCCATAGTCTCGCGCGAGAGTTCCAGCGCCGTGACGACGTCGCGAAGATCGTTGCGGATAATAACAATCCCTCCAGCCTCCATCGCTACGTCCGTTCCGGAGCCCATCGCGATGCCGAGGTCGGCTTGAGCAAGAGCGGGAGCGTCGTTGATTCCATCGCCGATCATCGCGACTCTCTTCCCCATAAGCTGCAACTTCTTCACTTCGTTCGCCTTGTCTGCGGGGAGCACTTCTGCGAGCACATTTGTTATGCCGACTTGTTTCGCAATCGCCTTCGCGGTGGCAGCGTTATCTCCCGTGATCATGTACGTTTCGATCCCCATCGCATGAAGTGTGTCGATTGCCTCCTTCGTCGTCTCCTTGACCGTATCCGCCACGGCGATGATCCCAAGGAAAGCTCTTTCGGTAGCCAGAATCATGGCAGTCTTTCCCTGTTCCTCTAACTGCGCGATGTCACGTTCCCTCTGAGATACATCTGAAATGGAAAGTCGATTGAGAAGTCGTCTATTGCCAAAGAAATATTTGGTACCGTTGATCGTCCCCTCAATCCCGTGTCCGGGCACTGCCAAAAAATGCGACACTTCTCGCAGCTCTAAATCATTTTCCTTGGTGTGCGCAGTGATGGCCTCGGCGAGAGGATGCTCGCTGAGACGCTCGAGACTTCCCGCCAGCGAAAGTATTTCCTCCGAAGTCGCCTGAATTCCCACGACATCCGTCACGACAGGCTTTCCGTGCGTCAGCGTGCCGGTCTTGTCGAAGATAACGGTCGTAATCTTGCTTGCAGCCTGCAATGGCTCTCCGCCTTTAATGAGAATGCCTTTCTCCGCGCCCTTCCCCGTCCCGACCATGATGGCCGTTGGAGTGGCGAGACCGAGAGCGCAAGGACACGCGATGACAATCACGGCCACAAATGCCATGAGCGAGAAACTGAGTGTGGCATGGAACACGAAGAACCAGAGAACAAACGTGAGGAGAGAGGCGAGGATGACGGCCGGGACGAACCAAGCCGAAATGCTGTCCGCGAAGCCCTGAATCGGCGCTTTCGATCCCTGCGCCTCCTCGATCAAGCGGACAATTTGCGCAAGCATCGAATCACTACCGATCTTCTCCGCGCGGCACTCGAAACTCCCCACCTTGTTCAGCGTTGCGCCGATCACTTTGTCTCCGACGGACTTCTCTACGGGGATGCTTTCGCCGGTGAGCATGGATTCATCCACGGACGAATGTCCGCTGATGATGACGGCATCCACCGGAACGGATTCTCCCGGACGAACGAGCACCATATCTCCCAAAATTACATCATCCACCAAGATATCTTCGGTCATACCATTTCGAATCACGCGTGCGGTTTTCGGTTGAAGATTCATGAGCTTATGAATTGCGCTACTCACGCGCCCCTTCGCTTTCGCTTCGAGCCACTTTCCGAGCATGACAAAAGTGATGAGGTACGCGGCAGTTTCGAAGTACAAGTCCGGAATTGCCGCACCATCGATGCCCACAACGAAACCTGTATGAAATGCAAAGAATGCGAAGTTGAAAAGGCTGTAGAAAAACGCTGTGGACGTTCCTATTGCGATGAGGCTGTCCATGTTGAATGTCTTCATTCGAAGACTTG
>CAIJNU010000056.1 GCA_903822115.1 uncultured Candidatus Peregrinibacteria bacterium | reverse complement strand
GGTATGAGTTGCTGGACTAAAGAATTCATTAACAATATGCGTACACATGAAGCAAGCAATGGCGATGATGATACCGCAGTTGAGTTTTGCTTCGACCCACGCTATTGGGCAATGAATGATTGCTACAGCACAACATACCCAAACCAAAGTCCATATCAAGCGTGGCGAGCTGGCTTTAGAGAAGGCGTCAAGATGTGCTTAGATCGCGGTACTAAGCCGAGCCTACAAGAATTTGAGAAACGAGTGCATCAGCTTTTCCCTGGTCGGAATGTGCATTGGGATCAGACGCGGCTCATCTGTATGGCAGAAAATTTCAACTACTACGATTATTCGGCCATAAAAGTTTTGAACGTTAGAATGGAACTTCTGAAATATCGGTTTTATGGCGATGATCTCGTGTACATCACGCCGGATCGTCCTCTCGAAATCGACGAACGTCTCAAGGGTAAGGCCACCATTACGCCGACTCCTCCCACATCCGGCACAGTCTCGGCATCTTCGGCTCTGGCCTCCGCCGTCACTTTTGATGAACTGCTCCAGTCCCTCGCGATGGAAGAAAACCGCTTGCTCCTGACGAAGATGCGGGAAGAGATGCACGGAATTTCCGCAGATATCTCGGAGAAGATCAATCACTCCGGCATAGCCTTCCGCACGTCCTCCGTTTTCTGCGAGATCACGCCACGGAAGGGCGACAAGGCAGGCATCACAGTTTGGATTCAAAATCGATTCCTCACGCCGGAGGCGATTGCGAAATTTCATCTGAAGGCTGGCAAGGCATCCTCCACGTACCTCCTCGACCGTCCGGAGCAACTCACGGAATTCGCTGAAATAGCGGAACTTGCTTACGAAGCGTCTCTATAGCACGATTCTCTTTTTACCCCATTTTCCTCTATGGAAAGCCAAAAACATTCTCCTCCGACGGCCATGAAAGCCTGCCCTTTCTGCGGTGAAACCATTCGCGCTGAGGCGATAAAATGCCGCCATTGCGGTGAGGTGCTCCAGACGAAAGAATCTCCGGACAAGAAGATGCCGACGTTAGGTCTGGGGGTGATTCTCGGCTGGGTGTTTGGCGTGTTGTTCGTATTAGCGGGAGTCAGTGTTCTTCGCACGGAGCCGATCCGCAGTGTCGTTTATTTTCTGTTCGCAGTTATGCTCCTTCCACCATCAATTCGAGAGATCGAACGAAGAATAAAAGTACACCTGTCCAGATGGTTGAAGTTTGCTCTTCTCATCTGTGGTTTCGTCTTCATCGGCATAACGTCGCACGCCAGTCTCGGCACAGAAGGCGCAACAGGGAGTCCTGCGCTTCCTTCGACTCAGACAAGTGATACGCCTCTCCTGGAACTGGAAAACTTTCGCGTCTCTTCCGACGATGTAGGATTTGCCCACATTGTCGGAGAAGTGAAGAACATCAGCAGCCAATCTCTCGAACGTGTGCAGGCCACCGGAAATTTCTACGACGACAACGGGAATCTCATAAAAACCGAGGATACCTTCATCAAGTACGATCCCATTCTTCCAG
>CAIJNU010000055.1 GCA_903822115.1 uncultured Candidatus Peregrinibacteria bacterium | reverse complement strand
TTTTAAAATTCAGCTATGATAATCGTAGCGGGTGATTAGCTCAGTTGGTCTAGAGCGTCTGGTTTACACCCAGAAGGTCTGAGGTTTATGCGTGGAAGGCAAACCTACGGTTTTCCTTCCACGGACCATCCTTTCCCTCGGCGGTGTCGCTCCAGCGCGGGAACCCGCGAGACCCGCGCTTCGCGACAATTTATTTTAAAATTCAGCTATGATAATCGTAGCGGGTGATTAGCTCAGTTGGTCTAGAGCGTCTGGTTTACACCCAGAAGGTCACAGGTTCGACTCCTGTATCACCCACCACCTCCATTGATCCCCGGATCATTATGGGGACTTTTTGGCTCATGTTTGCCAACAACAGGTTTGACCCCCGGAATGGAGGCGGATACTTCCTTCGGATCGAAACGGAAAGAAGCATTGGCAACGCGCTTGCTGCCGATCTCGATAATCTCCACGGCATCCACGAGCATATCAACGAGCTTCTGCTTCTTCTCGTAGGTGTAATCCTTCACCTCGCCCTTGAACTTCTCGGAGAAGTGCCGCAGGTGTTCGCAGGCGATGTCGTACTTGGCCAGCTTTGTTAGGTTCGCCTCAACCTTGGCCTTCTTTGCAAACGCCGCGTCCCGCTCATCTTTGTACTTCGCCACTCGCTCATTCCGTTCCACCTCGCTGATGCCACCATTGTAAAAGTCATTTTGCACCTTGTCGATCCGCCCGTTGGCATTAGAGAGCGCGTCCTCGTAGAACCGCAGCTCCTCGATCATCTTCTCCTTCTTTTGCTTCAACTTGAAGTTTTGCTTATGAATGCGCAAGAACTCTTCGGGTTGGAGGATCGCCTTCTCGATGTAGCGCCACACAAAATCCTCTACCGGTTTGGCGGCGACGCTCATACTGGGATAGTGCAGCCCCTCGTGATTGAATTGCTTGCGGCGGTAGTTCTTCGTCCCCTTCGAGGCGAGGTAGCCAACGAACTTCCTGCCCGTCTGTACGTCCACGAGCTTGCCACGGAGCATGTAAAGCTCCTTCCCACCTCCGCGCGTGCTATGCCTGCTCTGCGCCGTCAAGATTCTCTCTTGGGTCATGTAGTAGAGGGCGCTGTCAATAATAGAATCGACGGGCGTTGAAATCCACTCCTCTCTCGGGCGTTCCTCGTACCGTTGCGGACTCGTAGAAATCATGCGAAAACGGTTCGTGACGTAGATGCCCCTGTACTCCTCGGTTGATAGCATTTTGCGGATGGTAGTGTCGTACCACCGGGCTCCCTTCGTTCGTTCTTGCGCCGCCTCTCCTTTGCGAACACCCAATCGGGTTAGCTCCGTTGCGATCCAGGTGTATGTCCTATCCTCGTGCATGAACCACGCGAAAATCTTCTTCACGATCTCGGCCTCCTCCGGCGCTACCGCGATCCTCGTACCCTTTCCGCCGGGGTTCGGGATACGACGGTACCCGTAGGGAATCGATCCGCCGATGTAGTTCCCCATCTTCGCGGATGCTTTCCTTCCCTCCTCTGTCCGCATCTTGATGTTCTCACGCTCAAACTCCGCGAGCGCACCGAAGATTTGGAAAATGAGCTTGCCGATGGCTCCCGTGAAGTCCAAGTCCTCCTTCACCGACGCGAACCCCACGCCGTACTTGTCCATCTCCTCAAAGAGTTCCAAGAGATCGGAGAGCTTACGCGACATGCGGTCGATCTTCCAGACGAGCACCAAATCCACTTCCTTCTTCCGGACTAGCTCCATGAGCTCTTGTAGCTTTGGGCGATGGATGGTATCGCCACCAGACTTCGCGTCGAAGAAGTGCCACTCAGGCTTCGTTACCCAGCCCTTGTAATCCTTGCGCTTCACATGCTCATGTAACTGCTCTAATTGAAACTCGGGGCTATAGCCCTCTAATTCCTGTTCCTGTGTTGAAACACGCATGTAGAAAGCAACGCGGATGCGCTTTCCTGTAGTGGATAAGGTGGACTTTGAGATTGTGTTATCCATAATAATGACTGAATGAAATACTAATGATGATGGTAGGTTACGCCATCTCGTCGAGATTGCACAGGGTCAGATTTGCTTCGAGCACAAAGACAATCTGACGCTATGTTTAGAAGGATCGTCTGCTCCGGCCTAACCCTCTCCACCTTCCTCACCAAGTCCTCCGTCGGGATTCGCAGCCCTCCCGTTAACGATCATACGAACGTACTGCGAGAGCCTCAGCGCTCTCGGGAATAAGGATTGTTATCTCCTAGATGCGCTCCGTCAGGATTTCCGAATCGGGAAGGGGTATGACCTCCTTTCAACCCGTGCATAAATAATGTGTGATGGGCTTCGAAAATTTTTTACTAACCTCACTTCAACAGGATTGGCTGCTGTCCGTCTCTTCTACCCCCATCACCCCTGTCGACATGTCGCTTGGCCTCTTCCGTGTGGTATATAACCTTGCAGGTTGGGCAATACAAGTGCCATGCATAGTAATACGTCTGGCCTTCATTGAGTTTCCTTCGGCGGGTAACCCGCTTAACGACGGATGTGCCACAGTGTCGGCAAGACTGCCCTTCGGCAGTAATCTTGCGATTCCCCTTTGGAATGGCTTCCGCCAATCCCTTTCGAAGTACGGCGACGTACTTCACCTTGTTCGTTCCCGCGGCCGAGGCTGGCTCGTCCATGTAGCCTGGGTCGTTCGACAAATCATTCATCCTACATGCCGCCATCGCCAATGCATCGCAGCGTTCGTTATCGATGAGTCCAGCGTGTCCTTTCACCCAGATCATTTTGACTTCGTGCTTCTCGTAGGCAGCCAGCAAGCGTTCCCATAGGTCAGGGTTCTTCGGCCGTATAGTTCCACCCGGCTTGAATGTCCAACCATTCTTCCTCCACCGGAAGACGGAACCTGACGTAATGGCATTCACTATGTACTGGGAATCACTATGCAAGGTGACCTTGCACCGCTCTTTCAGCGTCTCCAAGGCGACGATGACTGCCATTAGCTCCATCCGGTTGTTCGTCGTTCGCTGAAAGCCGCCAGATAGTTCCTTGCGGTGTGCTCAAGGCGCAAAACAACGCCATAGCCTCCTGCTCCGGGGTTTGGAATAGCAGCCCCATCTGTGAAAATGGTCACCTGTTTCAGAACAGGCGATTCGTTGGTGTCTTCGGTTATGCCTGAACTCAAGATATGCTGAGTGATCATTTCTGAGGAATGACAGGACGGACATGATACACATTCTCACGGCGGTTGTTGCTTCTTTGAGCGGCAGACTGTGAAAAGTCTAGATCTATTGAATCTTCCCCATTCTCAGAGCAAAAACCATGTAACGAGGACATCAAAAAAAACAATTGCAGTCCTCCATTTAATACAGAGGAACGGAAATCCAAAAAGACCGAACCGCTGACGGTTCGGGTCTTGTTCACTGCAATTCCACGCTGAACTCCGCTTCCTTCCCATTCTTCGTGGAATTCATACAATGGAAGCATGCAGGAGACGAAGAATAGAGGCGGACGTCCCTCCGTAATCACTCCGTCGGTCGTCGCAAAACTGACCGAGGCCTTCAAGCTCGACGTGACGGTAGACGAAGCGTGCACGTATGCCAAAATCTCACGGGACACGTACTACCGCCGGGTGAAGGACGATGAGGGGTTCTCGGACGAAATGGAACGGGCAAGGATGTACGCCACGATGGTAGCGCGGCAGACGGTGCTGCGGGAGATCGAGAAGGACGGTGGGCTCGCGCTGAAGTACCTGGAAAGGAAGCGCAAGGAGGAGTTTTCTCCAAGGGCAGAATACCAAGTCGAACGTCCGAGCCTAGCCGAGGCGATTCGGAATGCGGAACAGAGAGTAGAGGAGTGGAGGGAGCGTCAGACCTAGGGGGTGCAGTTGGGATACGTCTCATTATTAGCAACACGACTGATAATAACTACCATCTCCGCACGTGTCATGAAGTCGCCAGGGCGTACGGATGCCCCGTTCCCTTGGAGGATGCAGTGATCGGCGGCCGTCTGAATGACGTCCGTGTACCACTGGCCTAAGGGGTTGTCGTCGAATTGCGGGGAATGGACGGTCTTCTCGAAGCCGAAAGCTTTGACGATCAGTTTCGCTGCTTCAGCGCGGTTCACGCGGGCATCCGGTTTCGCGGGACATGGTTGCTTTCCATAGCAATCATTCGCACCAGTAACCCATCCCTTTTGTGCAGCTTCCTCAAAAGCTGCGTAGTAACCAGATCCAATCGGAACATCAGTGAAACTCCCTGAAGAAGTGAGCGAAAAACCAGAACTACCATTTACGGATCGCACAACGAGATCGATGAACTCACCCCGTGTTGCGAAATCATTGGGGCGGAAGGGCTGGTAACCGGGGAGATAACCGGCAGATACAAATCTTGATACCGCGTTTGCATACCAAGCATTAGAAGCGACATCGGATGGCAAGCCAGTTGGAGCTGTTTGTTGGACGGATCCGGGGACACAAGCTAATCCATTACCGACATACCCAGTATCACAATCGCAAAGGCTTGGATCCGAAGAAGGATGTGAATGAGGGATGACAGAACAGGAGGCATATGGAGCGGAACCGGGGACACAAGACTTTTTGTCAGCTGTCGGGATGTAGCCATCATCGCAATCACAGGTGTGAGGCTGTGAGGATGGATGTGAATGAGGAAAATTGGAGCAGTTGGTTGGCGAGAGGCTGTTTTCGATATTCTGAAGGCGTTGATTCGTATTCATACGAAAGTTCAAGTCATTGATATATTGCACCGAATTCTCATACATCTCACCCGTAGTCGGCGTATGAATCATCTCATGTGTAACAGGATCGAGATATGATGCTGCTGCACCCTGAATTAGAAATGAGAAACAGAAGACGGCAAGCCCGGTGATGTAGGCAGTCTTGCGCACGAATCAGGAGGAAACAGCCTCAGACTATAATCTGTAGAGAGATAGTCTGCAAGCCATAGTCTTTTCCTTGTGCAGACGCGCAAGCCAAAATCTCCGCTCGTCTTGAAGTTCGGTAAGAGAGTCCGCTCCGTTCGTGAGGAGCAGGGATTGTCGCAGGAAGAGCTTGCCGCGAGGGCAAAGCTCCATAGAACGTACATCAGCCTCATTGAACGTGGAAGACAAAGCGCGACGTTGGATACGATGGAGAAGATCGCCGGAGCGCTTGGCGTGCCGGTAAAGAAGCTGATGCCCTGACCGAAAAGAATATCTCCACAAATTGTCTGATTTTTGCAATGCTGTTTTAACGTCTAGCCCTAGCGAAAATTTTGCGTACTATCTGTGTGTGTTAGTCCGCTTCCTAGACAGCGAATTTCGATGAAGGACAATGATGCCAGCCTCACCACTTCCGGGGGGGCGTTTTTGTATTCCGAAATTCGTATGCAGGAATTCCGAACCCACGACCTCTCCCTCGCAGCAACTCTCCTGAATGAGAAGTGTCATCTGTTGGATGTAGATCGCTCCCAATCGCGGACTGCGTTCGTATTCGATGATACCGATCACCTTAGAACGGCCGTCGATCAGTACTGGCGGGACACCCTCCTTTGTCCTGCTCAATCCCTTCTTGCTTCACTGCGGAAGGCAAAGCACATCCTTTACGACTACCAACCCAATAACTCGACAGTAACCAATTGAACCTTTCTTTACCCATGCAGTATGCAGACCCCCTCAGACCCCTACGTGGAACTGATCAGGAGACTAATCATCCCTGGCTATCAACTTCTCGCAGGCGGCGTCGACCGCGTCGACTGTGCGCTAACGCACGAAACCTATCCATCCTACGTGCAGGCAAACGAAAACCGTGACCTCTATATCCTCGGTGGCGTTCCCGTCGCCTTAGGGCTCGTGCGTGTGGGGGACGTGGGTGTAAAGAAGAAGAACTACTTTCCCATCGACATAGACGTGCGGGAACTGTGGAAGAAAGAAGGGAAGGAAATCTCTGACGATGAGATCAAGGACTTGGGACGCTGGTGCGCGGGAGCGCTCGCCGACCACGCCTTCCTCTGCGAATGGAGCTATATCGTTTTCTCCGGCAACGGCATCCACATTTGGTACATCGGCGACCCTGCCCCCGTATACTCCCCGGAGCACTGGAAGCACGGCATGAAGTTCATCCTGGGGGAGTTTGAGAAGCACACGAAACTCATACCCGATTGGAGCTGCGTGAACGTCGGGAAGCTCTTCCGCTTGCCTGGGAGCTTCAACAACAAGAACGGCGGGCACGTCAAAGTCGAAATCCTCTGTGCGCAATGAGCGCCGCTTTTATCTCCTTTCATTATTTCTCATGGAACCCACGATGACACGATCCAAAGGCGATCCCGCTCCTCCGCGCATGATGGACATTTCCCTCGTTCAGAAGTTCGGCGAGGAAATGGTGCGGAGGATGACAAACAGGGTGCATGAAGGAACTGCGGTTGTCCCACTGGCCATCTCCGAAGGGGCACGCAACATCACAGTGATGAGTCTCGCAGGTACGCTCCGCAGGCGGGGTCTTGAAGAACAAACGATCCAAGGAATGTTGAGCGCGTTCAATAATAGCAGTTGCAATCCTCCTCTCCCCGAAGGGGAAATTGCGCAGATAGCGAAGAGTGCAGCGAAATATTCTCCCACCGCAATACTAGAGGCGACGATGTCTCCGCCGGGCACTCCCGTCGTCGTGCATTTAGAAGATGTCAAACGTGAGAACGTGTCGTGGCTTTGGCTGGGACGGGTGGCGCGAGGCAAGCTCACCATGATCGATGGGAATCCCGGGGACGGGAAGACATGGCTATGCCTAGGCATTGGAAGCGCCGTGACGACGGCGACCCCCCTCCCCGGCGAAGCGCCGGGCGGACGCAAACCCGAGAAGATGCTTCTCCTGACGGCAGAGGATGGACTCGCGGATACGATCCGCCCGCGCATGGAAGACATGGGAGCCGATGTGTCGCGTGTTCGCGTCCTCACGGGCATCCGGAACGGGAAGGGGGAGGAGCGGCACATTTCCATCGAAAAAGACCTTTTCGCCGTCGAAGCGGTACTGAAGGAAGGGGGCTATGCGCTCCTCATTGTTGACCCGCTGAACGCCTACCTCGGCACGGCATTGGACACGCACCGCGATGCCGCCCTGCGCGCCGTCCTCACCCCCTTGGCACGCCTGGCCGAGCGCTACCACGTCGCCATCCTGTGCATCCGCCACCTCACGAAGTCAGCACGCGACAAAGCTATCTTCCGGGGGCAGGGCTCCATCGCGTACACCGCTGCGGCGCGGACTGCACATATCGTGGGAGTACATCCAGGGAATCCGTGTCAGCGCATCATGGCATGCGTCAAGAACAACCTTGCGCCGCTCCCGCGCTCCATGGCGTTTCAGATCATCGACGGGAGGTTCGCATGGGTCGGAGAGGTCGATGTCACGGCGGACGCGCTGTTGGAACCTGCGGGGGGCAAGAGTGAAACGGCAGTAGATGAGGCGGAAAACTTCCTCTTGGATGTCCTCGCGGAGGGGGCACGCCCTGCAATCGACATAGAAAAAGATGCCCGTGACGCTGGCGTAGCGCCACGCACGCTGAAACGTGCCAAGGAACGGCTTGGGATCAAGCCACAGAGACAGGGGTTTGGAAAAGACGGTCGTTGGGTTTGGAGCATCGAAAGCGCTAGAGGAGCCAAAGCTGACGTACGCAAAACTGTGGCCTCCTTTGGAGGTGATAGCCCCCAAAAAGATGGAGAGGAAGCCACGAATCCAAAGATGCCCTTTTGATATGGATGCCACCACGCCGCCATTGGCACCCCGGGAGCCCCTTCCATCAAGCAAACGTCGCAAGCGGAAGGAGCTCGTGCTGATGGCGACAAGCTGCGAGGAGCGGAAGTTCGCGGATTACCGCGAGGCCATCTATCCGCTTCTCAGCAGTTTCGGGCACTTCGATTCGATACCCGTGGAGTACACGGGAGAGAACGAGACTCACGCCTCCTGAGTCGCAACGCGCAGGGCGTAGTTCTCCTTCGAAAGGCGATAGCCTCTTCTGTTGCAACTGCGAAAGGCAAGGGGCATCTGGAACGTGAATACGAAGTAACCATTCCGTCCTGGTTCACCAATCTTCACTGACGCAGCGCTCCGAATATCTCCTGCATCAAATTCGCAATTGTGGAAAAGTTGAGCTGGAACGGAATATCGAGGAGGCGGGAGATCCATGAGACCGCAAAGAATGCGATGAACGTGACGACAAGTCCGATAATGGAGAAGCGAATGGTGTTCACCGCTTTCTTGATCTTCTCTTCATTCCCCGCGGAAAGGATGAACGAAATGCCCCCCACGATTATGAACACGAGACAGAGGAACGATGCGACGATCAATGCGAGCGCGATGAATGTCGCAAAGATGTCGAGGGGGGTACCATTCTCTAGAAGATTGCGAAGCATGTGGAGGGGGGTTAGGACTTCTGGGGTTCAAGGATTTTCATATTGATGCGCTGGGACTTCGCCCCACCGATTATGCGAAGCAGTGTGCGCAGAGCCTTGACCGTCTGTCCATTCTTCCCAATGAGCTTTCCCATATCACGATCGCTGACGCTCACCGTGAGCAGAACGCCGAGTTCATCGATCGTCGGTTCAACGACGAGCTGATCGTGATCTTCGACGAGAGATTCGAGAACGTAGCGCAGGAAGAGGTGTCCCGGCACATCTTGTTGAGTCGTTGTCATGCGCAGTCAGCTTACGCCGCCTTCGGCTCGCTGTCACCCGTTTTGGGAGCGGCTGCTGCAGGGGCTTCAACGACCTCCTTCTTCGGCTTCTGCTTCGTGTAGCGCGTAATGAATTTCTCCATTCCCTTCATCCCGGCCCTGCGGAGCAATCGCGCGAGCGTCTCGCTCGGCATGGCTCCACGGCTGACCCAGAACGCAATGCGCTCTTCATTGAACTCAAATACTGCTGGATCCCGGGCTGGGAGGTAATGTCCCACAATTTCCTGGATTTTGCCCTTCACCGGATCGGACTTCTCCGCCACCACAATGCGGTATGTGGGGACATTTTCACGGCCGGTTCTCTGGAGACGAATTTTCAACATAGCGGGCTTGGAGTGTACGGAAGCCAAGAAAAGCGCGCAAGGCCATTTGTCATTTGCCTCCGCGAGTGATTCGGGCTTCCGCGATGCTCGTATCCGGGCATTCACGTCGCAAAAAATCCAACAACTGAGGCAAGAGGAATCTGCACTCCTGCGCAACAATGCTGTTGGCGCAAGAAATTTCCAACGTCCCGTGGCTGAGCGTCTTTGCGGTGATTGCACCCCGATGCTCGGGCATGGCGAGTTCGATCCACTCCTGCGCGCGGAAGATAACGAGGCCGGCCATGGCTGGACCTTCAAGCCCCCGCTTGCGCAGAACTTTCGGGAGGATGGAACGCAGTGAATCCATGTGTGCAGTATAGCGTTTCACGGGAGCGCAGCCGCCAGAATTTTCGAGACGGTTTCCGCTGTGTCCTGCCACCTCAACGGCGATTCAACCTGCGTGCGTCCTGGGGGTGATCGCAACGCCTGTGAGAACGACTCAACCGTAGGGTCGATTAGGAGTGCTTCCTTCGGCGCCACCTCGGGGATGGCCCCGCATCGCGTGGCAATTACGGGACAACCGCACGCGGCGGCTTCGCACACGGGAAGACAGTATCCTTCGTAGAGTGAGGCCGTGACGAATCCACGAGCACCGGAGTAGAGGGAGGCCAGCTCGTCATCGGATACGGAATCGAGAAAACGAACTCCATCACAAAGATGCAATGATGATGTCTCTCTCCCCGCCGTGACGAGCACGAGCTCAACGCCAGTCAGAGCCGCTCGGAAAAATCCGTCGATAAGAAGTTGAACGTTCTTATGCTCCTTCGCATTGCCGACATAAAGATAGTACGGAGAAACGATCCCGAATTTCCTACGCGTCTCCTCCTGTTCTTCGAATGATCGAAAGTGAAATCGGGTATCCACCCCCTCCTTCACCACCGCCACTTTCGCCGCAACGGTCGCACCGTACGTCCTTGCAATCTCACCGGCGGTAAATCGACTTACGGCGATGATACTCCGTGCGGCTCTCATGCTGTGCCGCATGATTACGCGATACGCCCACTGTCTGAAAACGGGAGCCGCATTCGGAAAGCGATGCAAAATGAGATCATGAACGGTCACGACGAACGGAATCGGACAGAGCAGCGGAACGTTGAAGTGCGGAGAAAAGTAGAGATCCGCGGAAATCCTTCGAAGAAGCGATGGAATTTCCCACTGCTCGCGCATCGAATATCCTCTCGCCCCGGCAATCTCGAAGCGCGGTCGGCCGGGGAGAGCATTGACCCAAGAGCGCCCTTCCTCTGAAATCAGGAGAACGTATTCCCAGGGATCATTTCTCGAAAGCAAGGAAGACACGAGCTCCCGCGTGAAGCGGCCGAGACCGACCTGCAGGTGTCCAAACCGGCAATCGACAGCAATGATCATGAGACTCAGGCATGATACCTCCATGCGGATAGAAGACCACCTGCGGCTTTCCAAACTCCCTACGGCAGAAGCAGAAGTGATCATGGCGAATATTCTTGGAAAAGATAGAACGTGGGTCCTGGCGCATGCGGACGAGGAATTGTCGGCACAGCAAACTGAGTGCTGGAACGAGTGGGCTGCGAGAAGGGTGAGAAACGAACCCCTGGCGTACATTGTCGGAGAGCGGGAATTCTTCAGGAGGATGTTCACGGTCGACCAAAGTGTGCTGATTCCACGCCCGGCGACGGAAGGCTTGATCGAAGCCGCGATTGCATGGTTGAAGAATCCCAGGGACACCACCGTGCCGATCGATGCAGGGATCTGCGCGATGGTGAGAACATTGAAGAAGGAAAAGCCCATTCGAACAGTCGTGGATATTGGAACGGGGTCCGGATGCATTGCCATCACGCTGGCGTGCGAAGATCCGTCACTTCACATTATCGCGACGGATATCAGCGAAGCGGCGCTGAAAGTCGCTCGAAAAAATGCAGAGAAATTTGGCGCTGAGAATCGCATCACCTTCCTCCAAGGATCGCTCCTCGAGCCACTCGAACACTGGAGCGAACCGTTCCTCCTCGTCTCCAATCCACCGTACGTCCCATCCGCGAGAACTCTCCCCGCGGATATCGATAACTGCGAGCCACAGATCGCGCTTCGTGCCGGCATCGACGGTCTCGATGTGCTCCGCCCCCTCCTTCTCGCTGCCGCTTCGCATCCACACTGCATCGGATGCGCTATCGAATGCGAGGCGGCGCAAATTCCAGCACTTGAGGAAATCCTCGAAAGCTGACCTCTTTCTCGCGCCGATTTTTTCCTGTACTGTCATTGCGTGAAAGAGCTGCTCCAGACCCTCGGTCCCGTCTGCGCCGTGATCGGCGCGCAGTGGGGTGATGAAGGAAAGGGAAAAGTCATTGATATTCTCGCGGAGCACTTCGACGTAATCGCACGTGCTTGCGGAGGCGCGAATGCGGGACACACGATCGTCGTCAACGGGAAGAAACACGTTTTTCACCTGCTGCCTGCCGGGAGTCTGCACGAGAAGAAAATCCTCCTCGGATCGGGAATGGTGATCCATCTGCCGACTCTTCTTGAGGAAATCCAGACTCTGCGCGATGCCGGCATCGACGTCGTTCCCCGTCTGAGCATTTCCGCAGGAGCGCACATCGTCCTCGATTACTATCGAGATATCGACGGTGTGATGGAGCAGAGACGCACGGAGACGAGCGGCGGAAAGATCGGCACGACGAAGCGCGGAATTGGACCTGCGTACATCGAGAAAGCCGCAAGGTCGGGCATGCGCATGGGAAACCTAAGTGGCTACTTCTCTTCTCCGATAAAAGCGGACCTTGGCAAAGAGCTCCGTGTAAGGAAAACACTCGCAAAGGAAATGTTTGGAGTAGACGTTGATACGACAACTGAAGAAGCGAATCTCCGTGCGGCGTACGACACGGTCGGATCTTGCGTCATCCAGATGGATGAAGTTTTCACGCTGCTTCAGGGAACGGGAAAGCGCATTCTCATCGAGGGGGCGCAGGCGACGCTGCTCGACATTGATCACGGAACCTACCCATACGTCACGAGCAGTTCGACAACGGTGGCCGGAGCACTCCAGGGGCTCGGTTTGCCGCCCAAGATGCTGACTTCCTGCATCGGCGTGGCGAAGGCCTACTGCACGCGAGTCGGTGAGGGAGAATTCTTGACGGAGGAAACCGGTGAGATCGGAGAGAGACTGCGCGAAAGGGGAGGGGAGTACGGCGCGACGACCGGCCGGCCGCGTCGTTGCGGGTGGCTGCATATGCCCGATCTGAACTTCTCCACGCACATCAACGGATTCTCGTGCTGGAACATTACGAAGCTTGATGTGCTCGATGAGGAAGATATTATCCGTGTCGGCGGCCCGCGCGGAACCGACGGAACCGTTACATTCACGGAGCTCCCTGGGTGGAAGACTTCCACTCGCGGCATCACGGCATTCGAAGACCTTCCCAAGAATGCGCAGACATTCCTGCGACTCATCGAAGAGCGGACATCCGTGCCTGTGAACTTCATCGGAACGGGGCCGGGGCGCGAGGAAATGATCTGCCGCTCCTAATCGCGAAGCGTTTCTCCCCATCCGAGCTTCGTGCGAATCGTTCCGTAAAACGTATCCTGTTTTCGACGGAGAAACTTCACCGTCCTGCCATTCACCGACGCACGGACTCTGTCGTTGCGCTGGAGCTTGGTATAGATCTGACCATCCAACGTAAGACTGACCTCGATATCCCCGAACTTGTTCATTCGCGGAAGGACTTCCACTTCGACGGTCTGATGCTCCGGAATGACTATCGGCTTCTGACTGAAGCTGTGCGAATTGATGGGCGTGAGAATAGTCGCCTGGAGGCTCGGATGGACGATCGGACCTCCGGCTGCGAGAGAGTACGCCGTGGATCCCGTGGGTGTTGAAAGGATGAGGCCGTCTGCGCGAAACGTCGTGAGATTTTCCCCGTTGATCGTCGCATGCAATTCCACGAGACGCGCGATGCTGCCCTGCGCGATCACCGCCTCGTTGAGAACGTATCCTGAAACCACTTCCTGCGTATCCCGAAACGCCTGCACGTAAAGCATGCGTCGTTCATCCAGCACGCCCTCCCCTCGGAGAAACGGTGCAAGCAGATGCGGCACTTCCTCCTCGGTCAACTCGGCAAGGAATCCGACAGCACCGCGATTGATGCTGAGGATCGGAATTGAAAAATCCTTCAGTTCACGAATCGCTCTCAAAATCGTTCCGTCTCCGCCAACTACGAGAAGCAAATCGAAATCTTCCTCGCAAGCGAACATCGAAATGCCCCGGGCACTCGGCAAATCCTGACATCGTTTCTCATCGATGCACACCTCGCACTTCTCCTGTTCCAATACATCGAGAACCGAAGACAGTACGGCGTCTCGTTCCTCCATATCCGACTTCACCGTGATGCCGATCCTGCGGAATCGCTTCATGGCGACATGGTAGCACGCTTGACCATTTGAGAGAATTCACGCGACGCCACGTACGGCCTCGAGGAAGTGATCAGCGGTTCTGACCCACGTAAACCGCTTGGCCTGCTGTCGCGCTCTCTCACACAGGTCAAGACGCATATTGTCGCTTCGCAGGAGGAGCTCTAATCCCTCTGCAATCGACGAGGAGTCCATCGGGTCGACGTAGTGCGCGGCATTTCCGCACACCTCTCGAATGCTGCCGCGATCCGAAGTGAGCACTGTCACGCCGCGCTGCAGCGCATCGAGAAGCTGCATGCCGAACCCCTCGTAGAGAGAGGGGAGTGCGAACAGCGTGCACGTCGAGAGGAGACGATCGTACTCGTCATCATCCACGTACCCCTTCCAGCTCACACCCGGCGTGCGTGCGGCGAGCGCAAGGATGTCATCATCCATCCATCCGCGCGCACCGACGAGCAGCAACTCATACTGTGCCCGAAGCGGAGAGGGGAGTCGGCTGTACGCTTCGATGAGACGGAGTTGATTCTTGCGCGGACAGAGCGTGGCAATACAGAGAATCGTGCGATGATCCGGAATCGAAATCGGTCTCTCCTCGTTCATCGGACCGGCGAAAATCGGCGAGATGAATTCTTCATGGAGAAACCTGTACCTATCGAGAAGATCTCGCTTCGTCGACTCGCTCGTCGTCAAGATGTGGGCAGCGGATCGCAAAGCACGAGGCAATGTCCGACACTCGATGAATGTCGCTCTGCGGTTATGCGGCTCTCGGCGAAACGCGATGAGATCGTGAACCATTGGAATGACCGGAAATTTTCTGCCGAGAAGGCACGGCACGATAAAGCTCGTGGGACTGATGTACAGATCCGCATCCCGACGACGAACATCTGAAGCAACTTGGAAATGCCAGGACAGGCCCCTGTTCGAAAACTGCCTGACGTCGATTCCCCGGCCCGAGAGCGAAGGGGGTAAAGGTGCATCGCTGTACGCGATCAGGGGAATCTCCCTGCGCAGAAGCTCGGACAGAAACCCGTACGTCCACTGCCCCTTCCCGGCCCTCTGCGGTCGGCACGCCTCCCGAATATCGATGGCAAATCGCATACGCACCTATTCTTACACTCTAGTAGCACGGTTCGAAAGCTGCTATTCTTCCCTTTGTGCCGCAGCGCATTATCCGCACCGTGAACTCCCTCGAGTCCGAGGAACAATTTCTCAATGGAGGAGCGATCCTCGCGATTATTGGCGTCTTCCTCCCGTGGATGAGCGGTGAGTGGCTGGGCGGGGATTCCATCACATATTCGGGTTTCGGATTCTATACGTCGTTCCTCGGGTTGATGGTGTTCCTGTTGGCGCTCTTCATTCTTCTTATCACCGTCGTACCTCTCCTCGGTGGCCCCGTGATCGTGAAGAAGCGACGGCGCGAAATCGTGAGACTCTGTCTCTCTTCGGCAGCGACTCTCCTCGTCCTCTCCGCGCTCTCCGTTCTGATGAAAGTCTCCTTCGAATTCACGAGAATGGAATTGCGATTCGGAATCTACGTCACCCTCGTCGGTTCCATTGTCACTCTTGTCTACTCGCTCCTCAGATTTCAGGAGCAGCGCCGATCCATGGGGCAGGAGCTTTTCCGCCATCCGGAAGACGAGGAAATCCCCGTAGGTCAGGAGAACCTCTTCACGCCCCCCCCTCCGCCTCCGCCCCCCGCAGCTCCGGAACCTGAGGATCACCGACTTTATCCATGACGACCGACCCCTCGCCCCCGCAGGCCGCGTACCGCGACGACGAACTCGTATACATCGATCCCGATTCTCGCTCGGTGATCGGCCCCATTGAGTGGAGTCGCAACGGCAATCCCAAATCCCTTCCCGTTCCCATTCCTCCGAAGGAGACGGAAGAGAAGAAAGGCCGCAGGCGCAACGAGCGCAAGTACTTTCCCTGGGGAACGTACCGCTCGATGAAGCACGCCTTCAACCTCGAAGGAAAGCAGAAGAGAATCTCCGAAGGAATTCCCATCGATGAGGCGATTGCCCGATCGCAGCAGAACATCATCTGATTCATTCCTTGAGGAGTCGACAGACTCTCTCTACTTCCTGCTTCGATCCGATGATGATCGGCGTTCGTTGATCGACTTCACGAATCGCAGTATCGAGAATGGCATCGCGACCGTTGGAAGAAGCTCCTCCCGCCTGTTCCATAAGATATGAGAACGGTCCGCATTCGAAGACGAGGCGCAACTTGCCCTGCGGATATTTGGAGCCGCCGATATTGGTGAAGATTCCCTGCCCCTTGCTTAGGATGTGGTGGATATCCGCGACCATGCACCCCGAGTAGCGCAGAGTCAGCTTCTCATCCAACCAGAGATTGAGCAGATTGCGGTAGGGGGCGTTCTCCGTGACAGCACGCAGATTTCCGGGACTGTAATTCTTGGCCGCATCCGCGACTCCGAGATTCTCTCGAAGGAGAATAAACTCTCCGACTTCATTGAGAATGAATTCGTGAACGCCGTTTCCACAACTGTAAACAAGGAGCGTGCGGGGGCCGTAGAGCACGTAGAGTGCCGCGACCTGTTCGCGGGGCTTGGAATCGATGATCTTGTTACCCCGATACAGACCAAAGATGGATCCCACGGCGAAGTTCACATCTACGAGAGACGAACCGTCGAGAGGATCGTAGACAACGGAGTAGGGAGCGTGAGCGTCGAGCTCCACGACTTCCTCGATCTCCTCGGAGCTGAAACTGGCGACAAGTTGGCTCTCGCAGAGATGCTGACGAATGATCTCATCGCTCAGAACATCGAGTTTCACCTGCTCCTCTCCAAATTGATTCTTCGTTCCCGAGAGTCCGGCCTCCGTCGTGCGAATCGCGGACTGAATGTACTTCGCAGCACGAGCAATATCGAGAATGAGGTGCCTCAAATTGTCCGGCACCTTGCCACTCGAAAAGAGATGTGAATTGAGCGAAACGCGCTGTGGGATGGGACAGTAAGGTGAAATCATGGCCGAATCCTACCACAGGAACGTCCGAAACGGTACTCAGAGCGTGGATCCGAGCAGTACCGCCATTTCGGTGACGCGCACGGCATACCCCCATTCGTTGTCGTACCAGCTCAGAACTTGGGCAATCTTTCCATCCACGACTTTCGTGGAAGGGGCATCGACGATCGACGAGTGGGGATCCGTCTGGAAATCGATGGAGACGCACTGCTCCTCGGACACGGCGAGAACCTCCTGCAGACGGGGAGTCGCGGCCGCGCGCTTGAGCATCTCATTGATCTCCTCTTTTGTCGTTTCCTTCCCGAGTTCAAACGCCATGTACGCGCAGCTCACGGTCGGCACGGGCACTCGGAACGCCATGCCGTCCATCTTTCCCTTCAGATGCGGAAATATGACGCCGCACGCCTTCACGGCCCCCGTCTTCGTCGGAATCATCGAAAGCGTCGCCGCGCGAGACTTTCGCAGTTCGCCTCCTTCTTGTGCCTTGTTATCGAGAAGATTCTGAGAAGCGGTGAATGCGTGTACCGAACTGACGAGGAGATGTTTGACCAAAAATGCCTCATCCATGACTTGGATGACAGGTGCAATGCAATTGGTCGTACAGGACGCGTTGCTGATGATCTGCATGTCCTTCGTGAGCTTGTCTTCGTTGATGCCCCTTACAAACGTCGGCGTGTCGTCCTTCATTGGAGCAGTTACGATGATCTTCTTCGCTCCGGCCTTGAGATGTCCGCTCGCTTTCTCCGAACTCGTAAAATGCCCCGTCGATTCCACGACCACGTCGACGTGAAGATCCTTCCAGGGACACAGGGCGGGATCGCGCTCCTTCACGACACGTACCAGTTTTCCGTTGACGGTGAAATCTTCTCCGGAGAGTTGAATATCGCCGGGAAAGCGTCCGTGCAGCGAATCGAACTTGAGGAGATACGCACGCATCTCATTGGTGGAAGAAGCGTTCACCGCGACCACTTCCACTTGATCCGAGTACTTCTCTACGAATTGTCTGTGCACATTGCGACCGATCCTCCCGTATCCGTTGATGGCGATGCGAAGCATGCTCCCATGATACACAGAACCCCCTCGCATTCAATTATCACGCGACTATTCCGAGCACAATTCCCAGAAGGGCAAAGAATGCGCCGATAATCCACAGCCGCATGGTCACTTTGCTCTCCCCCCAGCCCTTTGCCTCGAAGTGGTGGTGTATGGGAGCGGCAATAAAAACCTTCTTTCCGCCCCTAAACTTCTTGCTGAAGAGCTGAATAATGACAGAGAGCATCTCGATCACGAAAACAAAACCAACGAGCGGGAGGATCAACGTCTGATCAATCATGAGTGCAATGACGCCCAGCCCCCCGCCGAGTGCGAGCGCACCGGTATCGCCCATGAAGAAGAGTGCAGGCGGAACGTTATGCCAGAGAAAGGCTGCTACGGCGCCCGCACAGACACCGCAGAAACCCGCAAGAACGTACAGACCCTTCACGTAGGCGAGAACGCCAAATGATCCGAACGCGAGAAGGAGAAGACCTCCGGCTAAACCATCGAGTCCGTCCGTAACATTCACCGCATTCGCCGTGCCG
>CAIJNU010000054.1 GCA_903822115.1 uncultured Candidatus Peregrinibacteria bacterium | reverse complement strand
TCCAGCAATGGCTCATCTGGTACAACTACCACAAGATCCATTTGGGCATGGGTATGGGCAAAAAGACCCCTGCTCAAGTGGTCTACGAAGCCATTCTTTCGCAATTCTCTTGTGTAAGGTTAATGCTGCAACCTAACAAATATTGACGGATATTCACAATCAATGAATAATACGCGCCCAGATAGAAACGGCCTTTGGGCCACCCTGTCTGGATCCGTTCTTTGGAAGGATCGGCAGGGATTAAATTTACCGTTTGCAGGCGGTAGCAGCGTGCGGATGATGCGTCCCCACCCCGCTACTGCCCGTGAACGATCACAAGATCAGTCGCAGGTGGAGCGTTAACGTTAACACCACAAAGCAATGACATCACAAAAACAATGGTTCCCCGGAGTGGGGAACATCCCGCACGACCCCAAAGCAAAACGGGGATCGCTCGTGTTTCGGCACTTCAACCCCACCGAGGTTGTGGCAGGAACCAGCAAGACGCTTGGCGAATTGCTGCCCTTCGGGGTCGTCGCCTGGCACGGAGTCTGCAATCCTTCCGCCGACATGTTCGGACGGGGGACGCGACCCATGCCTTGGGACGAAGCGCCTGATCCGATCACCAAGGGAAAGCAGCGCTGCGAAGCGCTGTTCGAACTCATGGTGAAGCTCGGTGTCGATTACTATTCGTGGCACAATTATGACTTGGCGCCGGAAGGCGCCACGCTCAAAGAGAGCCACAAGAATCTCGACACAATCACCGACTTCCTCGCCGAACTTCAAGCCGCCACCGGAAAGAAGCTCGCGTGGGGAACCTGTGATCATTTCTCTCATCCGCGTTACCGCCTCGGCGTGGCCACCGGTGTTTGTCCGAAGGTCTATGCCTACGGCTTAAGCGAAGTGTTCAAAATGCTTGAAATAACCATGCGTCTCCAAGGCAAAAACTTCGTCCTCTGGGGCGGACGCGAGGGGATGAGGCAAATCATGTCCATCATCAAGCGCCTCGCGTTCGTGCTCGAAAACTACGGGCGGTTCGGCAATAGCGTCTGCGACTACGCGGACGAAATTGGCTTCGACGGCAAAATCATCTACGAGCCCAAGAAGCGTGAACCCTCCAAGGTGCAATACCAGTCGGATGTGGCGGCGACGCTCTTCCTCTTGCAACAAGCTGGCCTACTCCAACGCGAGAATGTCGGCCTCAACCTCGAGGAGAACCACGCCGGCCTCGCCGGCTTGGACTTCGCCTACGAAGTCGCCATGGCGCGCGCCGCGGACAAGCTCATCAGCATCGACGCCAATGAAGGTGACCCCCTCATCGGCTGGGACGTTGACGAGTTCTCCCATACGGTGAAGAAGTTGATTCCGGTTATGCTCATGTTGCTCGAAGACGGTGGGCTGCCCAACGGCAACCTGGCGTTCGACGCGAAGCTTCGCCGGGAATCGACGGACCCCAAGGACATCTTCTGGGGGATCATCGGTGCGATGGACACGTGGTCTATTGCCACCAAGGTCGCAGCCCAAATCCGCAGTGAAGGCGTTCTCGACGATATTGTCGAAGAATCCATCTATGCGGAATGGGGCACAAGCCTCGGCGACAGAATCCGCAGCGGTATGACGAAGGACGCCATCACCAACGCCGCCCACAGGTACGGCCCAACGATCGAATTGCCCTCAGGCAGCGAAGAACGTATCAACGTGCTCATCAACGAGCACATGTTCCCCGCTGGCTGATCAACCCAATCCCCGCCAACCCCTAACCAAAGAACTCCGGCTGTCGCCCCGCGTGGCAGCCGGATTTCTTGAACGAGTGACAATGGGAACGAGAAGAGTAAGATCGCCGCGTTCCCTCCCCCCTTTCCCGTGGAAGAGCTCCTCCAGAAATTAAATCTCCTGCGCTCTGCCGTAAACACGGGCAAGGACTCTCTTTGAGGCAAAGAAATTTCCCGATCAGATCGCGAAGTTGCAGAGCCAGACGGAAGCTCCCGATTTTTGGAACGATCAGAAGGCCGCGCAGACAGTTTTCTCGAAGCTGAAAGGATTCAAGAAATTGTGGGATCCGGTGACGGAAATTCTCGCAAGCGTGAATGATCTCCTCGAACTCACACAGCACGCCGAGCCCTCCGATCTTCCGAGCCTCGAAAGCGAAGCCGATGCGTTGGAGAAGAGGTGGCAGGGCGTGGAAGTGCAGCTCTACCTCGGCGGGGAATTCGATATGAATAATTGCTACCTCTCGATCACCTCGGGCGCGGGCGGCACGGAGGCGCAGGATTGGGCGTCGATGCTCTCGCGCATGTACCTGCGCTACTGCGAGCGCAAGGGATGGGAGACGAAGCTCCTCGAGAAGACCGACGGAGCGGAGGCCGGCGTGAAGTCCGTGACGTTCCACGTGCTCGGCGAGATGGCGTACGGCAATCTCAAGTGCGAGAAGGGCACGCACCGCCTCGTCCGCCAGTCGCCGTTCAATGCAAAGAACCTGCGCCAGACGAGCTTCGCGCTCGTGGAGGTGCTGCCGGAGGTCGAAGAGTCGGCCGAGATCCAGATCCCCGACAAAGATTTGAGGATCGACACGTTTCGAAGCGGCGGCGCCGGCGGACAGAACGTGAACAAGGTGGAGACGGCCGTGCGCGTCACGCACCTCCCCACCAATATCGTCGTCGCGTGTCAGACGGAGCGAAGTCAGCTCCAGAACCGCACGCAGGCGATGAACATCCTGCGCGCCAAGCTCCTCGAGAAACAGCGGCGCGAGGAATTGGAGCAGAAGAAAGAACTGCGCGGCGCCAGCGCATCCGCGGATTTCGGTCAGCAGATTCGCAGCTACGTCCTGCACCCCTACCAGATGGTGAAGGACCTACGCACGGATACCGAGACGAGCAACACGACCGGCGTGCTCGATGGCGACATTCAGGACTTCATCGACGCGGAGCTGAAGAGGGAAGCGAGAGGAGAGCAATAAAAAAAAATGCCTCCTTACGGAGGCACTCTTTTTGTCGAGAGAAAAAACCTCTCAAAGATCGTACGGTCGGACCGTGACGCGGCCGTTGTCCTTGGCGCGCTTGGCGGCCTCCTTGAGGGCAACCTCGAGGTGAGCGGAGGCGGCCTCCGGGAAATCACCGGCGGTCATCATGCCCTGCTTCTTGAGGTAATCCTTGATTGCTGATGCAACTACGTAACTCATAGGATTGGGGTAAAAGAGTAAAACAAAGGGATTGTAGGGCTCAGAAACGCCCTTGCAAGTGAAATTTCTCAAACAAATCGACAAATGAACTATCTCTGCCATGCACGGATGAAAGAGGCGCTTTTGGCTATTGGGAGCGAAAAACTGGCTGGAATCGAAGAATTGAGCGCCCATGATCTCCCCTCTCCGTCAAATGGTTTGAGAAAAAAGGAAAGGGAAAAGCATCAAGAACCAAAGAATGGCTGGAATCCGTGTCGAATGAGTCCGACTTGAAATAGTACATTTCCAGAACAATCCCGGCGAAGTCTCGGCGTAACGAAGTGTAGCCGGACGGAGACGGAGTAGCTTGCGTAGCGCAGTGGTGGAGAGAACAAGTCGAACAAGCCCGGCTTCGCTGCGCTACGCCGTGGCATCCTGCATCGCGTCTTGAAATTGCACATTTCCAGAACAATCCCGGCGAAGCCCCGCGCATGCGGGGCGAAGACGGATGGCGGTGGGAGTGGGATTCGAACCCACGAGACCCGTGAGGGTCTGACGGATTTCAAGTCCGTTGCCTTAAACCACTCGGCCATCCCACCGAGGTCATTGTACAGGGGGAGGGAATCTTTGCGAAGGTGCAGAATCAGTCTCTCAGCATCTCCTGCAATTGCTCGTTTGAGGGGAGCTTGTCGACGGGGCAGGTGCGCTTTCTCCACAGATCGCGCAGGCGCTCCATCGTGCCCTTTTCCGTGAGGAGGCTCTCGATGAAAGGCTGGACGCTCAGCCGGAATCGACTCTTCTTGACGTTGGTTGCGAGCGCCGCGATGGCGGTAACGAATGCGTCTTCCCCGCCGCACA
Source organism: uncultured Candidatus Peregrinibacteria bacterium (assembly GCA_903822115.1). GTDB lineage: Bacteria > Patescibacteriota > Gracilibacteria > Peribacterales > Peribacteraceae > CAIKAD01. The sequence goes on along the minus strand of CAIJNU010000054.1, from coordinate 16,010 downwards.
CTTCCGTGCGCATCTCATCGAGAACGGCATCCGCGATGCTGTCGGGATCGAGCCCCGCGAGGAATTTCAGATCTTCCGCCGGCCCCGACGGGAAGTAGTGGTTAACTCCGAGGCGTCGAAGCGAGCAGGGGATTTGGAAATCCGCGATGATGTCCGCGACTTGTGATGCGAGTCCGCCCTCGGAGCTGTGATCTTCCGCGATGATCAGATGAGTCGTCTCCAGCGCCGCTTGCAAAACGGTTGCAGCATCAAGGGGGCGCACGCAAGCGACGTTGAGCACACGCACGGAAACTTTCTCCTCACTGAGGAGTCTGTCTGCAGCTTTCAGTGCATCATGCACGGCGATGCCGGTGGCGATGATCGTCGCGCGATCGGAGTCATCGCCTTTTCCCCGCACCAGATCGATCTTCCCGTCGAAGACGTAACCTTCTCCGTAGAGAATATCACCTGACGGCGCCTTGAGCTGTTCGTGGCCGGTGCGCGGGAAGAAGACGAACGCGCTCTCGTGCCCCTTGCTCACAAGTTCAAGTCCCTTCTCGGCAGCGGCCGCCGCTTGGTTGCTGTCCGCGGGCATCCAGATCTGCGTGTGATCGAAAGGGATATTTAAATAGTGTCGTTCTTGATGCGTCTCACCGTCCTCGCCCACAGAGAGTCCCACGTGCGTGCAATCGTGGAGGATGGAGCAGGGGACATGGGCGCTGTTGATGTCGATCAACCGCGCGTTCGCCCGTGCTTCGTTGGTGCCGAATGCGGCGAAGGTGTAGGTGACGGGGAGTAATCCCGCCTGCCGCATGCCTGCCGCCATCATGTACATGTTTGCCTCCGCCGCGCCGCAGTTGATGACGCGTTGCGGGAATTCCTTCTCCACCTCGTCAAATCCTCCCGATCCCGCGAGATCGCCGTGCAGCACGACGATGCGCGGATCGGTCTTCATCGCGTTCTTGATCGAGGTGGCACCGAAGTCTCTGCGCGCCGCGCCTTTCTTTTCCGTGACGACGCGCTTGCCGAATTTCACAGGTGCGAGCACCTCGGAGGCGGGGAGCGCTCCCTTGAAATGTTCCGCGAGTTTCTTTCGATGTGATTCGTAGCGAGTGACGACTTCGGAGAGGGGAGGGAGCTTCTTCAATTCCATCTCCGCGACGTCGTCCTTCATCGGCGCGCCGTGGAACTCGGGAGAACCCGCGTTGGCAGCCTTCTCCATCGTCTCGATGCCGTATCCCATCGTCGTGTAGTAGCAGACGAAGATTGGCTTCCCCTTGCCGATAAACGAGTCCGCGATATCGAGCGCAGCTTCTACTTGAGAGGGGTCGTTTCCATTCTGCACCTCGATCACTTGCCATCCCATGGATTGAAAAATCGCGGCAATGTCGGAAGCCACGACCTTCGACGGAATGCCGGAGAGTTGCACGTCGTTGATGTCGCCGTGCACGACGAGGGAATCCACTTTCAGTTTGCTCGCGAGCCGTACCGCTTCCATGATCTGTCCTTCCTCCGCGTCCCCGTCGCCGATGAGCACGTCGGTGATTCCTTTCTGCTTTCTCATTTTCCATCCGAGCGCGTGGCCGAGTCCGTTCGAAACGCCTTTTCCCAGCGGCCCGCAGCCAAACGGTATGTCGCCGACGCCGGCTTCGGCGTGCCCGGGCAAGCCGCTCACGGTGCGGAAACAATCGATAATCGCTTGAGGAGAGGCAAGTCTCGGATCCTTCCCGCCGTGTCCTCCCAGATACTGCAAACCGTAAGCGAGCAGCGAGAGGTGACCGGCGCTCATGCGAAGCGCCGCATCGACCTTGGGATCGCGACGTCGAAGCAGTGCGTAGCTGAAGGTGAAAGCGGAGAGCGGGCCGCCGGGATGCCCGGATTTATGCTTACGTGGAGCCTCGATGACGAGGTACTTCATGATCGTATGCGCGAGATCGTAAGCTTCCGTCTCGTCTGTCGTAAGTTTCTTCGCTTCCTCGGGTCCGATCCAAATGCGCGCAGCCTGCGATTCGGCGCCGAGGATGCGTTGAACGGAGAGAGGGACGATCTGCGGATCTTTTCCGATGAGAGTACTTGAATCGGGTCGGGAGCGGGTCATATGGTGAGAAGTGTAGTGGATATGGTACGAAAAAACATGCATACTGAACACGCATTTTTCCTTTTCTCATGAAGCTCTTTCTCGATACCGCCAATGTCGATCACGTCAGGGAAATCGCCTCGTGGGGCGTGCTCGATGGCGTCACCACTAACCCGAGTCTCGTTGCCAAAGAGGGCAAAGATTTCAAGCAGACTGTCCTCGCCATGTGCGAGCTGGTTCCGTGTGTGAGCGCGCAGGTGACGGCTGTGGATGCTCCCGGAATGATTGCGCAGGGTGAGGAATACGCTGCCTGGCACAAGCACATCGTCGTGAAGGTGCCGATGACCACAGAAGGATTGAAAGCGTTGAGGCATTTCAAGGAGAAGGGGATCAAGACGAACACGACACTCGTCTTCTCCGTTCCTCAGGCCATTCTCGCGGCGAAGGCCGGCGCATCTATGATCAGCCCCTTCGTGGGACGTCTCGACGATGTGGGTGAGAGTGGCATGGGTCTCATCGCGAAGATCATGGAGGCTTGGTCACACTACGACTTCCAAACCGAAGTCCTCGTGGCTTCGACGCGCCATCCGGAGCATATAGAAGAGGCAGCTCGGCTAGGCGCGCACATTGCGACGATTCCCTATGAGGTATTCCTGAAATTGCCGAAGCATCCTCTTACGGATGCGGGACTGAAGAAATTTATGGAGGATTGGGAGAAAGTGAAAAAGTAAAGCGATGAGGTATACTGCGGCTATGAAGCACGCACTCGGCGTCATCGGCCTCGGAACCATGGGAGCCAATGTTGCGCGCAATGCGGCTCGAAATGGAGTCACGGTTGCGGTTTTCAATAGGACTGCGGAAAAAGTTGAAGCATTTCTTTCGGTGCATGGAAAGGAGGGGGCATTTGTCGGATGCAAGTCACTTCGAGCTTTGTGTGATGCGCTCCCCAAGCCCCGCGCTATTTTGCTCATGGTGAGTGCCGGGGACGCAGTGGATGTAGTGATCGAGGAATTACTGCCGCTCCTCGACAGCGGCGACATCCTCATCGACGGCGGCAACAGTCACTACCGCGACACGGAACGACGGATTGAACGGCTCAAGAAAACCGGAATACGTTTCGTTGGAATGGGGATCAGCGGAGGTGAGAAGGGAGCGTTGCTTGGTCCGAGCATGATGCCGGGTGGCGACGAGGATGCGGTGAAGGAGCTTCTACCCCTCCTCTCCACGATGGCTGCGGACGATGGCGAGGGCAAACCGTGCATCGCATACATGGGTGCGGGGGGAGCGGGACACTTCGTGAAGATGGTGCATAACGGCATCGAGTACGGCGTGATGCAATTGATCGCCGAGTCGTACGCGATCTTGAAGCGTACTGGCATGGGATCCGAGAAGATCGCACGGACATTCGCGACGTGGACGAAAGGGGATCTTGCGAGCTACCTCATGGAAATCACGGTCAAGGTGCTCGCATTCAAGGATCCGCAGAGCGGCAGCTTTCTAGTCGAGTTGATCAAAGATCAGGCGGCGCAAAAAGGAACGGGGAGGTGGACGGTGGAATCCGCCCTGCACTACGGCGTTCCAATCCCCACCATTACGGCTTCCGTGGAGGCGCGAGCGCTTTCCGCACGGAAGGAAGAACGTTCTCAGAGGAGCAAGATCTTTCCCGAAGCGCTCCTTGGAGATGCCGTTTCCATTGCAGACATCGATGAGGTGCGCATTGCCCTCGAAGTCGCAACCCTCTCGACGTATTCGCAGGGGTTCGATCTGCTTCGCATTGCCGGTGCCACCGAGAAGTGGGACTTACCCCTCGCCGAAATAGCCCGCATCTGGCGCGGAGGGTGCATCATCAGGTCGCCGATTCTCGAAGTCATCCAGAAAGCGTACGACGGAACTTCCGCAGAGATGAAGAGCCGGAAGCAGGCCATCATTGATCATTTTTCCGGTGCGAGACAGCAGGCGTGGAGGAGGATCGCGGCTTATGGCATCGGACAGGGCGTCGCGATTCCGGCGCTTGCCTCATCCCTCGCGTACTACGATTCGATACGTAGCGATCGTCTCCCGCAGAATCTCATTGCTGCGCAGCGGGATTTCTTCGGAGCGCACGGCTACGAACGCCTCGACAAGCCCGGCAACTTCCACACGCAGTGGGAGTGAGGGGAGGGAACAGTTTCAGACAGTACTGAATCACGTCATCGAGCTACCCGTCGGCGGAACCGAGGGCGGAGGCGCAGATGTGGACATTGTCGGTGTCGGCACGCTGTCATCATTGCTCCCGAATCCGACGATCAGTGAGAGGAGCGCCATCACGATATTGGCGTACGTGTCCGGCGCATTGACGGTCGTGACGTAGAGATCGCCGCTGTTCACCAGACCGATGACGGTCAGGACGGCGTAGACGATACCGACTGACACGAGGTAGATTTTGGCGTACTTATAATCGGAAGCTGCGGCCCAGATGCCGAGGAGTCCGACGATGAGAGTGTAGAGACTCACGACAGTATCCACGCGGAAGACGGAGAGATTCGGATGCCAGTAGAGTCCCGCGAGTCCCGCGAGCGTCAGGAGAACGCCCATAATCCATGCGAGAGGTTTCACGGAGGAGGTCATGAGAAAGAGGGGGAGGAATTATCTGGAAGTATAGCACCTCGCCAAAACTTCGCAGCGAACATGCGCATTTCGGCTTGCACGAGGGCACGCTTTTTCAGCGTCAGACGACGATGCGCACGTAGCTTTCGATCTGAGCGGATCCGAGATACTTCTCGATTGTCTGGTTCGCGTCCTTCACGAATGCTTGCTTCGTCAGAGCGTTCTCCTCGCGGAACTTCTTCTCCTTGCCCAGCATGATCTTCTCGAGGATGGCCTCGGGCTTGTTCTCCTTGCTCAGCTGCTCCTTCCAGATCTCGCGTTCCTTCTCGAGGAGTTCTGCGGGGACGTCGTCCGGATGGACGTAGGGAGGGTTCATCGCCGCGGCGTGCATGGCCACATCCTTCGCCTTGGCTCCCTCGCCCGGCACATCGAGGCCGATGATCACGGCAATCTTGCGATTACTGTGCACGTAACTCCCGACGGTGGGAGCGGAAACCTCCTGCATGTCGCCGAGAGAAATATTCTCTCCCAGTTTCTGCACGGCTTCGGGCATGGCCTTCTCGGCCTCCTCCTTCGCCGCGGCCTCTCCCTTCTCAAGCAGTGTCTGCGCGAGCGATTGTCCAAGCGCGGAAAATGCTTCATTGCGCGCCACGAAATCCGTCTCGCATTTGAGAGAGACGAGCACAGCCTTCGCATCGTTCTGAGCGATGAAGAGTGCGCCTTCATGCTGCGTGCGGTCGGCCTTCTTCACGGCTTGCGCAACTCCGCGCTTGCGGAGGATCTCAATGGCTTTCTCCATATCGCCGTTGGCTTCCTCAAGCGCTTCTTTGCATGCGAGTATGGGAACGCCGGTGCGGGCGCGAAGATCGGAAACGTCGGAAGCGGAGATAGGGGGCATGGGAGATTGGGGAAGTGAAAAGTGAACAGTGTTAAGTGAAACGGTGATCAGGCTTGTTTCTCGCGGAGTTCGGCGGCGAGGACGGGAGCGGGCTCCTCTTCATCGGAAACATCCTTGTCTTTCGAGGACTTCGCATCGACGAGCTCGGACTCGACTGTCTGGAGGAGGAGGGCGACGGATTTCACGGCGTCGTCATTCGCAGGGACGAAGGCTGTGAAGTGGTCGGGATCTGCATTGGAATCACAGAGGCCGAAGAGCGGGACTTTGAGTTTCGCCGCCTCGAGCACGGCTACGCGGTCTCGAATTGCGTCGAGGACGAAGACAGCATCGGGAATTCCCGACATGCGCGAAACTCCGGAGAGAGCGGTATCGAGCTTCGCGAGCTTCTTGCGGAGTTGCACCTGTTCCTTCTTCGTGTATTTCTCCACCTCGCCGGTCTGGAAGGACTTCTGGAGGTCGAGGTAGTACTTGAGACGGCGACGGATCGTGGACCAGTTCGTGAGGAGGCCCGGGATCCATTTCTTCGTCACCATTGGCTGGTTCAGAACGGTCGCGAGGTGTTCGAGGAAGGGGATCGACTGCTGCTTCGTGGAGACGAAGAGGATGGTCTTGCCTTCCGCTTGCAACTTCTTGAGCGCATTGCAGACATCGGTCAGGTGCTTGCGCGTCTGTTCGAGATCAAAGATGTGAATGCCTTTGCGTACCCCGTAGAGGTACGGTGCCATCTTGGGATTCCACTTCTCTTTGCGGTGTCCGAAGTGGCAGGCGGAGGCGAGGAGTTCCTTCTCGGTAGGAATAGCCATGGGAAATGGAGGGTAAAGGGGAATGAGAAGCAGTGATAGAAATCCTTAAGCCTTTCAACCTCTTCTCGCATGGTGCGGAGGATTCGATTGCCACTCTTGTCTGAGTGAGAACTGATGGCAATCGCCAGGACCGCGGCGATCAGTTGAAAGTACCCAGTGTATATACCGGGATTTGTTCTCGTACGCAACATTTTCTCCACCTTTCTCCTTTAGTAGCCGAGCAGTAATTTCAGTCCCAGAACTCCTCCGATGACAATAAACCCTGTTTTGATGAATGTGTTTCCTTTATACCTTGCCAAGCGCGAGCCCATGAATCCTCCGATCAGGGCACCGATCACTGCCGGAATCGCAATAGACGCAACGAAAAATCCTTTGAGAGTCAGGAGGATGAGCCCGAGCAGGGACCAGAGGAAAGCTACGGCGTAGTAATTGCCCAGCGCATCCATGAAATCGAATCCACGCGTCCAAAATGTCAGCAGGGAAAATGCGACGGCGTTTCCTGCGCCGAAGATGATTTCATAGAAACCCAAGAGTACGGCAAAGGGATACGCGGAAAGGCGTTGCCAGCGGGAGGCGATTCGTTTCTCGTGCAGGCCAAGGTCTTTCTTTCGCAGAGTCCAAGCGACGAGGATGAGAATAATTGCTCCGATGACAGCATGAATAAATTTTGCATCGAGATTGACGACTGTCATCGCCCCGATGAGGGCTCCGCCCATCCCGATCAGCCCGAATAGGCAGAGAAACTTCCAATCAACATGGCGATCGTGCAGATAATTGTACGAAGCGGGAAGAACCCAAAAAACAGAACAAGCGATTTGAATGCTCATGGCTGTGGGATAGGACATCCCCAGAAGAAGCCAAACCGGAATGGCAATGAGTCCGGATCCTCCTCCGGACATGGAACTGAGAAAGGTGGCGAGGAGAGATGTGAGAAAGACAATGACGACGATGACCATCGTCTACAGTATGACGAAGGGTGAAAGACAAAGCCATTATCGCTTCAACTTCTCGATCAATTCATTGATGGAGAGTCGCTCCTGCTTGAGGGTGTCGCGGTCGCGGATGGTCACCGTATCCCTCTCCCCCTGCTTCTCGTCCTCGCCGATGGTACCGAAATCAACGGTAATCGCCCTCGGCGTGCCGATCTCATCCTGCCTGCGATAGCGTTTGCCGATGGATCCCGTGATGTCGAAATCACAGACGAGGTTCGTCTCCTGTACAATTCTCTTGTACAGTTCTTGTGCCTTGCCGATGAGCTGTTCCTTTTTGGAGAGGGGAAGGATTGCGAGGTCGTAGGGCGCGAGACGGGGGTCGAGTTTCATCACGGTTCTCGTCTCGCCATTCTCCAGCACTTCCTCCGTGTACGCTTCGAGAAGGAAGGTGAGAATCGAGCGATCACACCCGAAGCTCGGCTCCACGACGTACGGCAGAAACTTCTTCTTGGGATCGTCGGGATCGGTGAACTTCATATCCTGCCCGGAGAATTTCTCGTGCTGCTTCAGATCGTAGTCGGCTCTGTTCGCCAGCCCGAAGAGCTCGCCCCACCCCCATGGGAAGAGGTACTCGATGTCGATCGTGCGGCTGGAGTAATGCGAGAGCTCGTCTGCGCCGTGTTCGCGGATACGCAGTCTTTCCTTCGCGATTCCGAAACTCAGGAACCATTCCCAGACAGCGTCTTTCCATTCTTCGAAGTACTTCGCCTCGGTGCCCGGCTCCACGAAGTATTCGATCTCCATCTGTTCGAATTCCCTCGTGCGGAAGGTGAAGTTGCCCGGCGTGATCTCGTTGCGGAATGCCTTGCCGATCTGGCCGACGCCGAACGGCAGGCGCATGCGCATCGTGTCCACGATATTCTTGAAGTTCACGAAAATTCCCTGCGCGGTCTCGGGGCGAAGATAAATTTCATTCCCTTCGCCTTCGACGACACCCTGCTGTGTGCGGAACATCAGATTGAATCTCTTTGCCTCGGTCCACGCGACTTTGCCGCACTTGGGGCAGGGGATCTTCTCGGCGAGCAGCATCGGTTGGACTTGTTCGATCTTCAGTACGGCCGCCGCTTCGACACCGAGCTTCTCTTCGATGAGTTTGTCGCCGCGCGTGCGTTCCTTGCAGTTCTTGCAATCGACAAGCGGGTCGGCGAAGTTGCCGACATGGCCGCTCGCTTCCCACACTTTCGCATTCATAAGGATTGAAGCGTCCAGACCCACCATGTCCTGCCGTCCGTGGACGAAGGTCTGCCACCACGTGCGCTTCACGCGGTTTTTGAGTTCTGCGCCGAGCGGACCGTAGTCCCAAGTATTGGCGAGTCCCCCGTAGATATCCGATCCAGGGAAGATGAACCCTCGGCGCTTGCTGAGGGAGACGATTTGGTCGAGAGATTTGGCTGGCATTGAGGCCAGATTATCAAGAGATTCGGAGATTTGCCACTGTGATACAAATAATAGCAATAACAGGTATTTCAAAATGATGCAAACTATGTTATAATATTGGCAACAAATATGAAATCCAACCGTCTCATTCCACGACTTTTCCTCGGAACGCTCCTCTGGGCTCTCGCCCCTGTCCTCGCGTTCGCGCAGGACGCGGGATCTCACGCCCCGTACGTACTCGAAGGAGTGGGCGGGTACCAGCTCGTGGGACTCTTCCTGGCATTTCTCGTACTCAGCGCCGTCCTCACCAAAGTGTGGATCGGCATTATCAACGTCTCCCTCATCGACGTGGAGAACCTCTCCTCGATCGAGCGCAGACATCCGTATCTGCCGTCGATCGGCATCATCATCGCCACCGTGCTCGGTACGGCGTTGCTGGTGATCGTCTCGATCGGAACGATGGGAGCGATCTCGCCTTTCGAGGGGCCCGACGGACCGATGCGTGCGGCCGTCATTCTCGGGGGATTGGCTGCGATCATGGTGATATTGTCCTTCCTCTGGAAGGGGTCGAAGGAATACATCTTCGCATTCATCGTCGGCACGATCACGAGCTTCATCCTCATCACCTTCGTACGTTCCATCGTCGGGGATAACGCGCCCCACGATCCGCTCGGTATGACGCTCGGCATCGTGGCGATCATTCTCGTCTGGCGTTTCCTCTTCGGTCCGTGGGAAGCGCACATTAAGGCAACGGTGCTCGGGACGTTCGTCTTCTGGGTGGCCTTCCACTTCATCTTCCAGGAAGCCCCCGACGAGCAGACGGCCCACTTCATCGCCATCGCCTTCGCCGCCATTCCGGCACTCATCTGGTGCGCGCTCTTCCTTCCGTATCATAAGGAGCGATTGAGCGTGGTCTTCCTTATGTTCTTCTCCGGGATGATCGCGACGGCGCCGATCCTCTTCTACGACACGCTCGTCCGGCAGAAGATCGAGCTGCAGTTCTTCATCTTCCGCATCGTTCCGCAGAGCTTCAACATGTCGGTGCAATCGACGGTGAAGGGAAGCGGCGATGCGTCGTTGCAAGTTTCTCTTCTGTCGCTCTTTCTCACCTTCATCATCGTCGGACTCCTCGAAGAGTTCAGTAAATATTGGGTGCTCAAGCGCAACGGACAGCGTTACCTCACGAGCATCGATGACGCCATCCAGCTCGCGATCGTCGTCGCCATCGGTTTCGCGTTCGCGGAGAACATCACGAACACCGGGTACTTCTTGAGCTTCGTGAAGGAGTACCTCATGAGCGGCCAGCCCGTGGATTGGGGCGGTTTCCTTGGAAATATCGCGGGACGCTCGATCCTCACGAGCATGGTGCACATCGTCTCCACGGGAGTGTGCGGCTACTTCTTCGGCGTCACGGTCTTTGCCGATGCGGAGGCGCAAGAGGGAAAGAAGAGACGCTACTTCATTGCGGAAGCGATCCATTGGCTCTTCGGATTGGAAGAGGGTGCGGCCTTCCGCATGGAGATGCTGACACTGGGCATCGGCATCGCCTCGCTCCTCCACGCGTTCAGCAACTTCCTCGTGACGCTCCCCGACGAGCTTCCGGGCAACCCGCACACGCTGGGTGATCTCTTCAACGCGCCGGCCTCATCTCCGCTGCACCTCGTTGCGCTGCTGCTCTTCCCGTCGCTCATCTACGTGGTCGGAGGATTCTGGATGCTCACGAGCTTGATCCTCAGCAAACGCAACATGGAAGAGCACGAACTTCCGCACGAGAAGCTTGTCTTGGCGAAGTGAGGTGGTAGGATGGAATCCTCCTATTCGTTCCTCACGTTTGTATGGTTCTTCAGCATTCATCAGTCTTTTCCTGTGCGCGTAAGCCTTCCGTTCGACGAGCGTGCGCGAGCGTCGTTTTCTCGTTCCTCCTCCTCGGATCCTGCGTCGGCTCCTCGCTCGCGAGTGGCTCGGTCGCCACGATCAACCGAGGGGATTTCCTCCGTGCCGCGATCAGCGCAATGCGCATGCAGCTCCTGCAGACCGGCAGTATCTCGTACAGCGGAGTCCCCGCAGCATTTCTGCCCTATGCGCGCACAGCTGACGCGCACCATGCACTGAAGCCGTTCGTCTCGGGGAACACGTTGAAATTGGATCAGGCGATCTCGAGAGGGGAGGCTGCGGAAGTCATCACAGCACTCGAGGATCTGCAACCGACGCACGTCATCTCTGTGTATACCGACGTGACGACGGATGCGGGGAAAGCGGCGGTGTCCGTGATGGGGGAGAAGAAGTGGATGCGCGCGGTGAGTTCCACGCAGTTTGGATTCAATCAGTTGCTCAGCCCTCTCGAGGAGCGTCAGCTCCTGCAGAAGGTGATGAAGGATAATTCCATTACGATTCTTGCTCCCACGCCTTCGACGGTCACCGTCCACGTCGATACGCAGAGAACGTACGCAGTGCCGAAGCTCGACTTGCTGCAGACGGTCTGGAATCTCCTGCGCAATCAGTACCTCTACCGGAGTCGTCTCAGCGATGACGAAGCGGGTTACCGCGCGGCGGAGGCGCTCGTCGACAGTCTCAAGGATCCCTATACGGTTTTCATGCGTCCCACCTCCGCACAGGATTTTCAGACACAGCTCAAAGGAGAGGTGACGGGGATCGGGGCGCAGGTGGAGGAGAAGGCCGGCATCCTTACCATCGTCGCTCCGCTGCCTGGCTCTCCTGCGGAGAAAGCGGGATTGCAGGCGGGTGATCAGATCCTCTCCGTGAACGGCATGTCACTCAAGGGGCTCTCTTATGAGGAGTCGGTTCGCAATGTTCGCGGACCCAAGGGATCCACGGCGCTCCTGCACATCGGTCGCAACGGGACGGAATTCGATGTCTCGGTCGTGCGCGATACGGTGATCGTCAAGGAACTCGAGTGGTCGATGAACGGATCGATCGGCGTCGTCTCTCTCCATCAGTTTGGTGAGATATCGCAGCAGACCTTCCGCAGCGAGATGCAGAAGCTAGCCTTGCAAAATCCCCGCGCGATCATTCTCGATCTGCGCAACAATCCCGGCGGTCTGCTCGATGTTGCGGGTATCGTGGCGGGAACATTTCTTCCGGATGGAACGGTGTTTGCGAGTATCAATACCGGAACGGGAGGCAGTATCGAGAATGATACGACGAGCGGCTCGCCGATCTTCGGCGCGTCGATCCCAATGGTCGTTCTCGTGAACAAGGGATCTGCGAGCGCGGCGGAGATCGTCTCGGGAGCTCTGCAGGATGCGGGACGGGCGAAGGTCGTGGGCGAGGTGACTTTCGGGAAGGGGACGGTGCAGCAGGTGCTCAACTTCAACGACGGATCGAGTCTCAAGATGACGATCGCGGAGTGGAGGACGCCGAAGGGTCGGAAGATCGACGGGATCGGCGTGACGCCCGACTTCGCGGTGTCCGCCATCGCCGGTCAGGACGCTGTGATGCAGAAAGCTCTCGATTTGCTGCGCTGAGCCATGGGGATCGTCCGTGAATTCATCAATCTGTTCCTGCACCTCGATGTGCAGATGCAAGCCGTGATTACGCGGTTCGGCGCGCTCACGTACGGGCTGCTCTTCGCCATTATTTTCTGCGAGACCGGCCTCGTCGTCACGCCGTTCCTCCCGGGCGATTCGCTGCTCTTCGCGGCGGGAGCATTTGCGGCGAAGGGGGCGCTTGGCATCGGGTGGCTCGTGCCTCTCCTCATTTGTGCGGCCATCTGCGGTGACTCGACGAATTACCTCATCGGCGCATACGTGGGTCCGCACTTCTTCCTGCGCTGGAGACTCCTCAAGCAGCAGCACCTCGATCGCGCACACGCCTTCTTCGAGAAGTATGGTCGCAAGGCGCAGATCCTCGCTCGCTTCATGCCGATCATCCGTACGGTCGCGCCTTTCACTGCGGGTGTGGCGCGCATGACTTATCCGCGCTTCCTCGGAAACAGCGTCATCGGTGGAGTGCTCTGGGTATCGCTCTTCACGCTCGCCGGATACTTCTTCGGCAATATTCCGGCGGTCGAGCACAACTTCTCGCTCGTCATTTTCGCGGTGATCATTATTTCCATTCTCCCCGCGGTGGTGGAGTTCGCGCGGCATCGACGATAGAGATGCGACATGTCGCGCCTTTACAATATTGACCCTTGGCAGACGGGAAACCCTGTCGTAGGATAGCGCGGCTTTCAATTTCCTCTGATTCTATGGCTGATACAGCAACAGTGACGCAGGTTCTCGGTTCCGTGGTGGATTGCGCCTTTCCTCTGGAAGGGGGACTGCCGCCCATCTTCACCGCACTCACGGTGATGATCGGGAAGGATGAACTGACCCTCGAAGTGCAGCAGCACCTCGACGGCAACAGAGTGCGCACCATCGCGATGGGAGCGACGGACGGTCTCCAGAGGGGGTCGGTCGTCACCAACACCGGTATCCCCATCACGGTATCGGTCGGTCCGGAGACGCTCGGACGCATGTTCGATGTTCTCGGGCGTCCGATCGATGGCATGCCGCCGGTCAAGACGAAGAAGATGTATTCGATTCACCGCGAAGCGCCGGCGTTCATGGATCAGGAGACGAAGACGGAGGTGCTCGAGACCGGAATCAAAGTCATCGACCTCATCTGTCCGATTCTCAAGGGAGGCAAAGTCGGACTCTTCGGAGGAGCAGGGGTGGGCAAGACCGTCATCGTGAAGGAGCTCATCCGAAACATCGCGGAGGAGCACGGAGGATTCTCAGTGTTCGCCGGAGTGGGGGAGCGGTCGCGCGAGGGGAACGATCTCTACTACGAAATGAAGGATTCGGGCGTTCTCGAGAAGACCGCGCTCGTCTTCGGTCAGATGAACGAGCCGCCGGGCCCCCGTCTTCGCATCGCCCTCACGGGCCTCTCGCTCGCGGAGTACTTCCGTGATGAGGAAGGCAAAGACGTCCTCCTCTTCATCGACAACATCTTCCGCTTCACCCAAGCGGGAAGCGAAGTCTCCGCTCTCCTCGGCCGCATTCCCTCCGCCGTCGGATACCAGCCCACGCTCGCCACGGAAATGGGACAGGTGCAGGAGCGCATCACGTCGACGAAGAAGGGATCCATCACGTCGGTGCAGGCGATCTACGTTCCCGCCGACGACCTCACGGATCCGGCCCCTTCCACCACGTTCGGCCACCTTGACTCGACGATTGTTCTCACGCGTTCGCTCGCGGAGCTCGGTATCTACCCGGCCGTCGATCCGCTCGACTCCACCTCCACCATCCTCTCACCGGAGTACGTGGGACAGGAACACTACGATACGGCGCGCAGAGTCCAGCAGGTGCTCCAGCGCTACCGCGAACTGCAGGACATTATCGCGATCCTCGGTATGGAAGAACTCGCGGAGGAGGACAAGCTCGCCGTGCAGCGTGCCCGTAAGATTCAGCGCTTCCTCTCCCAGCCGTTCTTCGTCGGCGAAGTCTTCACGGGTTTTCCCGGAAAGTTTGTTTCAATGAAAGACACCGTGCGCTCCTTCAAGGCGATCCTCGACGGGGAGTACGATGACGTTCCGGAGCAGGCCTTCTACATGAAGGGGAGTGTGGATGAGGTACGATCCTAATTTCCATCCGCTAGAGACGCGACATGTCGCGTCTTTACACCACACGTCCCATGCTTCACCTTGAACTCATCACCCCCGACCGCGTTCTGTTTGATGGCGACGTCGACAGTGTCACGATTCCGACCGAAGACGGCGAGATCACGGTGCTGCCGCACCATATTCCGATCATCTCCATCGTGAAGCCGGGCTCGATGCTCGTACGTACGGGCAAGGAGGAGCGCCTCTTCGCAGTTTCGCGCGGGGTCGTCGAGGTGAACGGTCCGTCTCTGAAAATCCTTGCGGACACCGCGGAGAGAGCCGATGAATTGGAGGAGGCGGTGATCGCGAAGGCGAAGGAGGAGGCCGAGAAGATTATGCAGGAGAAGCGGTCGGATCAGCAGGGCTTCGCGGAAGCGACGGCGATTCTGGATCGGGAATTGGCGCGTCTCCAGACGATTCGTCGTCACCGTTCGCGCACGAGAACAGCGCATTTGGGAGGGTGAGGAGATTTTCTGCTACCATCGTCCCATGTCGTCACAATCACTTCCTCCTGAAGAGAAGAAGCAAATGAAGACGGGCCTCGGCTCGGCTCTCTGGCTCGCCGTGCAGCTCGTGTGGGACATGGGCTGGATTATCGCGGTTCCGGCCGTCGTTCTGGGGTTTGGCGGCGCGTACATGGACAAGCGCTTACACACCACTCCGCTCTTCATCCTGACGGGTCTCGCCCTCGCGCTTCTCCTCTCGGCTCTCGTTCTCATGAGGCAGATGAAGGCGATTATCCGCAGGAGATTTTAAGTCACCCATTGTCGAATCGAAATTTTCCATTAGAATCCCCCCGCTATGGCAGCCCTCACGGCACCATCCCTGGCCTCCGAAACCATTGCGCACATCGGATCGTTCGAGGTGCGAAACACCTTGCTCATGGCGTGGCTGGCGATGGCGGTACTCTTCGTCGTCGCATTTCTCACGTGGCGCACGAAGTACAAGGAGATCCCCGGGCGCTTCCAGGCGTTCATGGAAATGATCATCGAGGGGTTCTTCGATTTCTGGGACTCGATTATCGATGACCCAGTCCAGACGCGCATGATCTATCCCCTCGTCACGTCGATCTTCATTTTCCTGATCATCGCCAATTGGATGGGCATCCTCCCCGGTGTGGGGAGCATTCTCGTACGGGGGCAGGCGGAGGGACACGCGACCATGATTCCTCTGCTGCGTTCGATGAATGCCGATGTGAACATGACGCTCGCCTTCGCACTCATCTCCATTATCGCCACGCAGGTGTTCGGCATCGCAGCGCTCGGCGTTCTTCCGTACGCAGGGAAGTTTCTCGTTGCTCCTTGGAAGGATCCGATTGGGTGCTTTGTCGGATTTCTGGAAATCGTTGCAGAATTCGCGAAGATCATCTCCTTCACCTTCCGTCTCTTCGGCAATATTTTCGCGGGTGAAGTACTCATCGTTGTCATTTCGTTCCTCCTGCCGTTCATTGCTCCGATTCCGTTTCTCGGCCTCGAAATCTTTGTCGGATTCATTCAAGCGCTCGTTTTCTCCATGCTTACGGCCGTCTTCGTGAAGATGGCGACGATGGCACACGGGGGACACGAGGGTGTGCATGAATTGGCGCATGCGTGAAGGATTATTGGCTAGGAATTGGATGACCTGTTGTGTCGTATCCCACGATATTTCTGTTTGTCCGACCCCTCTCAATTCCATCAAACCACCCTTGATTATCTTT
>CAIJNU010000053.1 GCA_903822115.1 uncultured Candidatus Peregrinibacteria bacterium | reverse complement strand
GCAAGATCGAGCGGCGCGGGGAGCGGCGAATGAAGCGGGCAAGGATGCCTCGCTGATTCTTGAAGTGCGGGCGGAAAAAATTGTTGCCGTGCACATCGTTGAATTGCGTGAAGGCGGCCGTGACCCCTTCCCGGATCGAAGCCGCACGATCGAGCGAGTGCGCGGAGGTGAGGATGCGAATGATGCAGTGGAAGCCGGGGTTGGATGACTTCTCATCCAGAGACTTGCTGTACTCCTCGGTGCCTTGCGACACGCGTTCGCCGCTGGGTTTCTCCGCATCCATAGGATTCGCGTTTGTGGTGAGCATGTCGAAGATCGCGGAGATCCAGCCGATCGGATTCCACCAGCCCCAGTTGCCTGTTTTCTTGGGATTGATGAGTTCTCTAGCTTTCGCGCGCACCTTTTTCTGCCACCCCTGCGCGGCGGGACGCAGGATGAATTGGATCGCCGCACCTTCGTCGACTTTCAATTTCGAGAATGCATTGGTGATGTTGTTGAGCGGATCGCTCTTGAGTTGCTGATATGTTTTGAAGGTGAACACGGAGGATTTGGTCGGGTGAATTATGTCCGCGTCGACAACGGATTGCTGAGTGAAGATGTTGTAATCCTCGACTTGATCGATGATGGCGTCGGGATAGAAGGAGGTCACCTGCTTCTCGATCAAGTGCGCGATGCGGCGAGGGCAGACGATGAAGAAGAGGATTTCGCCCGCCAGAGCGGCGTACTCGACGGAGAAGAATGGTTGCCCCTGGATGATCCGATTGAGACGCGAGTTGTAGAGACTGTGAAGCGATTGGAACAGGTGATCCATGACGCCGATCACCACCTTGAAATCTTTTGCCGATGAATACTGCTCTGATTCGATCTCTTTGTCCTCCTTACTCTCCTTCTTGGGCATCAGAATCTGCAGAAAGACCAAATCTTTCTCGCGATCCCAATCCTCCTTCACGTGCCACAACGCCAATGCCGCCCACCCCACGAGAAAGAGGAGGAGGAGAATGCCCACGGTGAGGAGGAACTGCGCGATGTCGCTATCGTACCATGAGAGCCCGTTCGCATCTTGCGAATGTATCTGCTACCGTGTGTCATTCAGAGAGTATGGTCAAAGAGTGGTTCCATTACCGGTCGCTGAGAGCGCTCACGCGTGGGGCGTGGAAGTACGTGTTCGTGAAGCGGCGCAATCTGTCGATTCGCAGGTGGAGACTCTTCTACCGCTTGCGCTTGCTTATGGTGACGGCAGCGGCGGGGCTTACGCAGAAATTTCCGCGGACGAGCGTGAGGCTCTGGGTGGATCGGGAGGCATTCCCGCGTATTCGCAAACTCATTTCCCGCGCTCGGCACACGATCATCATTCAGATGTTCATCTGGGTGGATGACGAGCTGGGACGTTCCATGGCGCAACTCCTGACGGAAGCCGCGGATCGCGGAGTAAAGGTATATATCACGAAGGAAAGCGTGGGTGACATGTTTGAAACGAGGGGGGATTTCCTCACGACGCGCGAGGATCCCCGGGAGGTTTGGCGGAAATTCTGGGGTCACAAAAATATTCGTATTTCCCACTCGACGCAGGCCGACCACACGAAGGTGTACATCATTGATGATCATATCTTTTTGCTCACTGGCATGAATATTGCGAACGAGTATCACGAGAGTTGGCACGATTACCTCGTGGAATTGCACGGCAGTCAGTTCGTTCGTCAATACCTGACGCGAAGCCCCCTCGACCGTTTTGCCGGATCGGTACGTCTCGTGATGAATTCCGAAGTTCGTAAGGAAATTCGGCCGGTCGTCATGGATCTCATTCACAGTGCCCGACGTTCGATTGTAATTGAGCAGGCGTATTTCTCGGATCCGCTGGTGATCGATGCGCTCATTGGGCGCAGCAAGGAGGGGGTCATGGTCACGGTTATTCTTCCCAAGACGACCGACATTCATCATTACAGCAACATGAAATCCCTCACGCGCATTCTTCTCGAGGGGGAGCAGAAGCACGTGCAGATATTCCTCTCTCCGCGCATGATTCACGGCAAGATTATCCTTGTCGATCACCAGCATGCGTTTCTCGGCTCCGCGAATCTCATTACGAGCTCTCTCGACGAGATGGGAGAAGTGAACGTGCTCATTGATGGGAAGGGGAGTGCCGCATTCCAGAAACTCCTTGATGTCCTGCGGGATGATCTGCTTATCAGCCGTCCGCTGAACTCGCCCCCCGTGCTCGCGTGGTTCTCGGGCTGGTTGGCTTGGCTCAAGCTGTGAGCTTTCTCAGGCTTTCTTCCGCAGGAGATTCTCGGCCATTTCGATCAGAGATTTGATCGTCATGTCCTTCTTCACGAAGAAATCATCCGCGCCCAGCCCCCTCCCTCGCGTGCGGATTTCATCGCTGTCGTAATTCGTAAGGAGGATGATGGGAAATTTGCGCTTCTCCTTCGGGAAGTGCTCGAGGACCTGGAAACCGTCGACCTTCGGCATGTTGATGTCCAGCACCAAGAGATCGGGCGGAGACTGTTCGATCAGCTTGATCGCCATCTCCCCGTCGGTGGCGGGAATCACGGCGTAATCCGCACCCGTGAACTTCTTCATGTAAATGCTGCGGAGCACCTCATCATCTTCTGCGAAGAGTATTGTTGCTTTTGGCATGCCTCTATTATACCAAATTTCCCACGGAGCGGCAATCCCTTTCTATATCGAAAAATGATGCAGAATAGTGGCTATTCCCGCAATGAGGGAGGCGAACGAAAGGAGGAGGACGGCTCCCGCCGTGACATCCTTGAGGTGGCGGACATGCTCGGAATACGTGGGAGCGATGACGTCGAGCAGCTCCTCCGTGATGGTGTTGATGATCTCGGCGGTGAGCACGCCGGCGATACAGGCGATGACGATGCAGAATTCCACATACGTGAAATGCAGAATCGCCGTGACGAGGATTACGAGAATGCCCGCCGTCACTTCGAGACGAAAATTGCGCTCCTCCCTCCACACGAAGGCGATACCCCTCCACGCGTGGCCGACGCTCTGACGAAGTTGATGCATCAGGGGATAGTGTACTCCAAATCGTGATCAATTTTCCGGAAGGAGTGCTGAAAACATGAAATTGAAACGGGGGCCGCTTCCCTGGAAGATCCAAGTCTTCTTGCAGGAATTCGAGACGGGTCCGTCTCCGCAATCGAGAACGAACATCGAGTCTTTTTGATCGGTGTGTTCTTCAGAAACAATGATTTTGTGGGGTGTGTCTGTGGTGATGATCCTCCCACGCACATTACTCTGAAAGTAATCCTGTCCTGTCGCCTCGTAGTATCCGACGACTTTGCGAGTAGCAATGGAGATTTCCACGACTCTCGATTTCCCGTTTGCAGCTTTCGAACCAAAATTATCGAAGACGATAACGGTTCCCCAGTCGGTGATCGTCGGATCGTGCTGAAGCCTGAAGAGACCTTCCACGTACCACTTCACCTGAAACGTATCGCGGTCGAGGAGAGCGATAGTATTGATATTCTTCATGGAAACGAGCATGTCACCAATCTTTCCGTTGGGAAATTCATCCGCTTGATGCTGCGTCTTGATGACTTCAACGGAATTGAGATGAAAAATTTCTCGTTGGCACGAAGGATGGATAAGCTTGGGAACGCCGGGCTCTCGTTCCAGAGCGGCAATAATCGGAAGGAGTCGGATTTCCCTTTCGTACTTTCCCGTGTTGAGATCGAAGATGCGAATCATTTCATCATCCGCGTTCGTCGTGTGACATTGTTGGAATGAAGGGTAAACATCCGACCAGAGGGCGCTTGGAAGATTGGAGAAGGCACGTGCCGGTTGGTACAGCTTTCCCTGCCACGCGTCTCCCCAGTGCTGCACGGTCAGATTGGGGACCTCCTCTTCCCACATGCGGAAGAGTTCATTCCCTTGGAGTCTTGCCCGCGTGAGAGTCTGCGGCTCGCCTTTGCGGTTATAGTAGATGATGGAGTTATCCGGGAGGACGACGGAGGGAATGAGGATGTTGTCTGTGACGGGTATGACTTTTTGGTGATCGATGATTGCGAGTCCGAAATTATCGAAGGCGACGAGGATCTTCTGCGCGACGGAGTGGTCGTACACATGCAATTGTTTGTAGGATTTATTCAGCTCCTGCATTTTCGCTGCACTCAGTGGCATCGGTGCCGTGGTGGCGTCGAAGACTTCGATGGGATGGATCATGATCTTCAAATAGGTCCAGGACCCTTCCATCCACTCATTGATATTTCCTATGTTTCTCATCCCTGCGACCGTACCGAGGAGGAGCGAAACAATCAGTGCATACGGAATGTATGCGGAGGATTTCCATCGCTTTCTATTCCTGAAAAGAATTGTTGCGAGGAATAATGCCCCCCCAACACAGAGGACGACCACTCCCCAAGTAGATCCCAAACGCGTCATGAGCCATCCCCCAAGAGCAACCAGAAGATTCAGCGAAAGCAAGAACCAGAGTTTCATGACCTTGGCCATGCTCGCATGGTAACAAGGACGAGGAGGGGAGTAAATGTTTCCCCCAATTTCAGTGAAGTTTGTTCTCAGATGGATCGAAGTCTGCATGTCTCTCGACTCGCTCCGCTCACCGAGGCCTTTGGGAGGGGGGGGGTTATCCGGCTTCTCTGCGCTACGCCGTGACATCCGTCTTTCTTTCTTCAGAGACATCTCCAAGAACCATCCCGGCGAAGCTCCGATCAACAGATCGGAGCGAAGACGGATGGTGCCGCCGGCTGGACTTGAACCAGCACGCCCGCTTACACGGGCAAGGGATTTTAAGTCCCTCGTGTCTACCGTTCCACCACAGCGGCAAAGAGCAATATCAGTATATCTCATTTATTTACGAGTCATCATTTTCAATGAATCGCGAAGCGCGGGTCTCGTGGGTCCCGCGCTGAAGCGACCCCACGGAGGGAAAGGATGGTTCGTGGAAGGAAAACCGTAGGTTTGCCTTCCACGCTTTAAATTGATAAGGCATCCGGCGCCACCGTCGGCGCCACTTTCACGGGTTGCTGCCCCACCTTCAGCACTTCGCCCGTCGAGGGATCCACCTCCTCCGCGACGATGATGAGGCGTCGCAGTGTCGTCCCGACCGGCGTGCAAGTCATGAGCGTGGTGAGGCGTTGATCCGAAGGCTGGTTGAGTACCGAGATATCCGAAGGCACCACTTCTTTCTTCGTGCGGATGATGTAGCGGTGCTTGTCGCCGTTGTAGTAGATCCAGATCTCGTCGCCTTCTGAGAGTTCTCCAAGGCGAGCGAAGACGGTCTTGTAGTGGCCCGGCGACCACGGGTAGTAGGAGCTGTGACCCGTCACGAAGAAATTTCCAGCCTGCCCGGGATTCGCGGTGCCGGGGTAGTGCACCACGCCGTCCTGGAGCGAGGTCTGGATGTCCTTCTCGACCTGCGACCAATCTCCCTTGAGGAGAGCCTGGAACGGAGGATTCACGAGCGGAACGTTGAGGTCAAGCTTCGGGATGATGAGGCGGTTGTCCGGCGGACCGACGTCCGGGAGGAAGCTCACGAGATCACCCGCCGTCCCTCCGGCTTTCGCGAGGGAAGGAACGAGTTTGAGTTGCTGCTGCAGTGAGTCCTGCAGAGAACTCGACGGCGTATCGATCGAAGGCGGGTCGATGAGGGAGGCGACGCGCGCCTGACCAATCTCCCAGAAGCTCTGGTAGTTGAGCGAGACGAAGAGAACGAGGAAGATTGCGGCGAAGGTTCCCCCGAAGCGAAAGATGTCGAGTGCGAAGAGCGTTCCTCGACTGTGCTTCTTCACGGTGTTGCCCCTTCCCGGGAACCACACGGGTTGCGTGAGGAAACTCCAGAGTTTCTTCAGCCACGACGATGTCTCGTTGCCCAGATCACTGAGGAGCGGTCCCGCCTCCGCAATGCTCTCGCGGTACTGGCGCAGTCCCTCCTCCAGCACATCCTTGCTGATGCGCGAGCGCACATTGGCGACTCGATTGCCAACATGCTGCGGCTTCGCGCTCGTGAGGAACGCGAGGAGCTCCTCTTCGTTCGATGCGTTCAGAATTTCCTCCGGAAGAGGCGGCTCGGTCTCAAGCGAGGGCCACAGCGATGCCGACAGTTCCTCCTGTCGAGATTCCGCAGGGCTGCTGTTGCCGGGGAGAATGATGTCACCATTCTCATCGTAGGATGCGCGGTGAGGGTCTCTGTGAATTGGAATCATGTCATTGTAGCATATTTCTTCGAAAAAATCATGCGGTCACTGAGTGTATCCCCATTGGTCAAATGCGGCAAAAGACCCTCAGGGAGCGATGAAACCTCCCCCCACGACTTCCTCCCCTCTGTAGAGCACGAGCGATTGGCCGGGTGAGACGAGAGGATGGGGGCGCGAGAGGATGAACGTCCCGGTCTTTGCGCGAAAACGCATCGTTCCACTGATCTTCTTCGAGAGCGAACGGGTGCGGCAGGTGAGGCTCGCTCCGCTTCGCGGAGGCTCGGAAATCCACGAGAGATCCCTCACCCGGATTCGCGTCGATTGTTCCGTGTCATGTTCGGCGACGATGAGGTGATTGCTTCTCGTGTCTTTCCCCACGACTTCCAGTGGGATCTTCAGTCCTCCGATGCCCAGCCCCCGCCTCTGCCCGACCGTGTAATGAGGCAGACCACGATGTGTTCCGACGACCGTTCCGTCTCGCCGCACGATCGGTCCGTCGCGCAGATTCTTCTTCAGATACCGGCCGTAGAAAGCTTGCGGAGATTTTTCCGGGAAGAAGCAGAGATCCTGACTCTCCCGGTACGACTCCGTCACCGGCACATCGAATTTCTTGGCAAGCTCCAGCACTTTGCTCTTGGCAAGCGTGCCGAGCGGGAAGATCGTCCTTGAGAGTTCTTTCTGCGTGAGCCGGTGGAGGTAGTAGCTCTGATCCTTCTCCTTATCCTTCGCCTGCAGCAGGCGAAAGACGGTCTTTCCCTTCACTCGCTTCTCCTGAATTCGCGCGTAGTGTCCCGTCGCCACTTTGTCGCACTTGTATTTTTTCGCGAGGGAAAGGAGCGCGGAGAATTTGATGTCCTTGTTGCAATTGATGCAGGGGTTGGGCGTGAGGCCGTTGCGGATTTCCTTGAGGAATCGATCGACGATTCTGCGCTTGAAGAGTTGCTCGAGGTCGACGATGTGAAGGGGGATGCCTAGCGCCTCCGTGACGTGCTTTGCGCGGTAGGCCGTCTCCGCATTGCAGCATTTGTTCGGAAGGATTTGCGCCATGGCGGGAGCGAGCGGATCGCTCCAGAGCCCGAAGCGGACGGCGATCACGTCGTGTCCGGCATCCTTGAGGATGCGGGCGCAGACGCTCGAATCGACACCGCCGGACATGGCAAGAAGGATCTTCATGGAGGAGGATTGTACCTAGTTTTGTTGCGAAAGAATCTAGAGTGGTCAAAGAAACCAAAGATTCCAAAGAATCGAAAACTTGCGTCAATAATCCTTGGACTCGTTGGAATCCTCGGATTCCTCTATCATTTATCCGTGATTGATCGCATTCGCGCCCTGGCCAAGGAGCACGAGGATCTCCGGCGCTCGCTGGAAGATCCCGCGGTGCACGGGGATCCGAAGAAGATCGCGAGCATTGGCAAACGTCTTGCGGAGCTTGAACCGCTCGTCTCGAACCTCGAAGAGTACGACCGCCTCGGGCAGGCCATCGACGAAGCGGAGGAGTCGCAGGTATTTCCGGAGTTACGTTCACTTGCAGAGGAGCAGGCACGCAATGCGCGCGAGAGAAGGGCGGCGCTTGAATTGGAGATGCGCGCGTTCCTCATTCCCAGAGATCCCGACGACGATCGCAGCGTGATTCTGGAAGTGCGTGCGGGGACGGGAGGCGAGGAGGCGGCCCTCTTCGCCGGCGAACTCCTGCGCATGTATTTGCGCTACAGCGAGGGGCGCAAGTGGAAGACGCAAATTCTATCCAAGTCCGATGCCGAGGGCGGGG
>CAIJNU010000052.1 GCA_903822115.1 uncultured Candidatus Peregrinibacteria bacterium | reverse complement strand
GAGCTTCATCGCTTGCATCACCCGCTTGCACGGAGGCATCGAGGCGATACGAACCCGCATCGGTCAGGCGCGCGCGAAACACAGTGTCACGCGTTGCATTGATGAACATGCGGTCTTTCGAGAGAACCCACGAGTACTTCGGAGAGGGGAAAAGACTCGCAGTCACGATCTCCAGTGTGTCTCCGGTGTAGACAGTGAACGTTTCCGTGACGGTTGTCGCGCCATCCGTTTGAGCGAGCGCGGATCCGCGAAGCATGTTTCTCGCACCGAGTGAGAGTGTGACGATGGCCATCGCGAGGAAAATCGCGTATGCGGGTGTGCGGCGGTGTTTCGCAGAGACCTTCATGACGATCAGTGGAAGAATATGCTGAGGACGATCGCGACAATAATTCTCGACAGAATCACGACGATCAATCCGATGATGGCGTAGATGATCGCTTTCTTGGCGGTGTTCTTCGGTTCCTCTTCCCCCTGCGAGACGATGAGTCGGATGCCGGCGACGATGATAACGATGACGGCGGCCAGCGCGACGAAGGTGAGGACGTACTCAATTACGGAAATGACGAGCGATGCGAGATCGAGGTGCGATGGCCCCCCGATCATGCCCGCCCAGTTGATGCCGCCGAAGAGCCCCGGACCGGTGAAAGCGCTGTCCTCCGCCCTCGCCCACTGCGGGATGCCGAGGGACAGCATCGCAATGAGGAATGACCGCAACAGATGAGAGAGTTTTTGCGTCATGCTGGGTGAAGGTCAAGTGTGTTTGTCGCTATCTATGATAGCATAAAATCCGTTTCCTTGCCACCTCATGCGACCGTCTACGTCTAAGCAAATTCTCACACCATTAGGCCTTTCGGCTTTCCTCTGCACGGATCTTACAAACGTGCGGTACCTCGCCGGTGTGATCGTCAGCAGCGGGGCGGTATTGGTGACACGCACGCGCATGATTCTCTTTGTGGACGGCCGCTACCGTTTCGAAGTGGAGCATCTCGCGCGGCGGGGCATCGCAGTGCGCGACGTTTCGGATCTTCCGCGGATGATGAAGACGGAGGAGACGTGCGGATTCGAAGCTCGAAGTGTCACAGTTGAGGAGAAGACATCGTGGAAGAAACTCTTCTCCCAAACGAAATTTATTCCAACAGGAGGAGTGATCGAGGAATTCCGTCGCAGCAAGGATGCCGACGAACTCCGTCTGATGCAGCGCGCGCATCGCATGACAAAGGAAATTCTGCGTCGCGTTCCTGCCGTGCTCCGCAAGGGGATGACGGAGGAGAAGCTTGCGCGGCAATTCGGCATTTGGGCTCTGGAGCTCGGTGCGGATGGTCTGTCCTTTCCTCCCATCGTTGCCTTCGGTACGAACACCGGCGTGCCCCACCATGTCGCGGGATCGCGGAGTCTCAAGAAGGGGCATCTCGTTCAGGTGGATGTGGGGGTGAAGTATCGCGGTTACTGCAGCGATCTGTCCCGCGTCTTCTTCACGGCTCCGCCCACACCTCAGCAGAAGCGCGTATACGAAACACTGCTGCGCGTTCATCGCGAGGTGCGTGGCGACGTGAAGCCCGGCGCATCGACGCACGCGCTAGATCGCAAAGCGAGAGCGATCCTCGCCAAGGAGGGAATGGAGGAGGCGTTTGGCCATGCGTTGGGGCACGGACTCGGTTTGGACATCCACGAGGGCGTCGTGCTCTCGCAGAAACGAAAAGAGATGAAACTTCTTAAGAATGAAGTTGTCACGCTTGAACCTGGCGTGTATTTCCCGGGGAAGTTCGGAATGCGCATCGAGGATCAAGTGTTCGTGGCTTAGGGGCTGGAAAAAAACGGGGGAATTTGCTACAATGTTCGGAAATGCACATCACACATCGACTCATCTCTTTCGCGCTTCTGTCGACACTTCTCGTGCCTGCCTTCGCCGTCAGTGCTCCAACGAACGAAGCGAAACCGCGCACGCAGGACTTCGTTGTGACGGCGTACTACTCGCCGCTGCCCAATCAATGTTGCTACGTGACGGGTTCGTACGAGACGGACATCGCGCTCAACGGCAACGGGACGAATGGTGCTGACGGTACCGAGGTGCACCTCGGCATGGCGGCGGGGCCGGCGTCGTATCCCTTTGGCACGAGAATTTCCGTTCCGGGAATCGGCGTGGTGACGGTGCAGGATCGCGGTTCGGCGATCAAAACCGGCAGTGGAGCCGATCGTCTCGACATCTGGATGGGGGCGGGGGAGGAAGGTCTCGCGCGAGCGCTTGCCTATGGGCAGAGGCACGTCACTGGAACGGTCTATCCCGTTGGCGGGACTCAGCCGCCGGAAAAAGTTGATCTATCGGCTGTTGCTCCTCAATTCGGTTTCCTCCAATCCTATGCCGTCGCGCAGACCGACCTCCTCTCGATCCGTCCGAAGAACGGAGACCACGGATATTCCGTTCAGATGCTGCAGGATACGCTTCGGGAAATCGGATACTTCACCAGATCCTTATCGGGAAACTTCGGCGATCAAACGACGCAGGCTCTCTCCAACTTTCTCAGAGACTACGGAGTGTCTGAGCCTGCGGATCACGTGACGGATACTACGGCGGCATATCTCCTCGCGGTGAAAAACCGAGTGGGAAGTATTCCTCCCGTTACCGAACTCGTGGCGCAGGGGGCAAATCCTTCCGCGGTGCGCAGTGGGCAGCGAACGCTTCGTTTCCTCGGATACTATCGCGGCCGCACTGATGGACAATACGGTCCCGCACTTCACGACGCTATCGTTTCCTTTCAGATCGCGTCAAAAGTTCTGCGGTCGGGCGGCGATAGCGGAGCAGGCATCCTTGGACCGAGAACGCGGCTTGCATTGGGGCTGAAGTGGAATGCGAAGCTCGTTGCGGAGCAAGCGCAAAGCTACCTCGTCATCGCGCG
This sequence comes from uncultured Candidatus Peregrinibacteria bacterium, assembly GCA_903822115.1. Lineage (GTDB taxonomy): Bacteria > Patescibacteriota > Gracilibacteria > Peribacterales > Peribacteraceae > CAIKAD01. The sequence goes on along the minus strand of CAIJNU010000052.1, from coordinate 5,186 downwards.
GATTCGTTCGCTCCTCGTCTCGAAGGGGTATGCGCTTGGCACGTTCCTCTCGAAGGGGGACAGCGGATCGCAGGTGCGTGTTCTGCAGGCGCTTCTCGCCGAGAGAGGGTTTCTGGAGAAGAGTCAAATCACAGGATTCTTCGGATCCGAGACGGAAGATGCGGTCGTCGCGTATCAGTTGCACGCAGGGTTGATCAAAGGGAAAGGCGAAACGGGTGCCGGACGTGTGGGGCCGGGGACGAGAAAGTCGCTTACCGCGGAAGAAGGAACGAAACTCTACGAGCTCGTGCGCAGTCAGGGGTGGAAATCCGTTCTGTGATGATTTACGGCGATTGACAGTATTTACTGTTCATTTCTGCATGTTCGAAATGAGTCTTGCTATTCATAGAAGTTTCGTGAGAATTCAACAATGCGCAGGATAATTTCTCTCCTCTGCGGGGCAGCGGTTCTCTTCACAGGCATCGCGCCGGTCGAGGCGGTAAGTCCGATTTCCAGACGTGAAGGATTCCTTCTGATTTGGTCGAGCATTCGTCGTCAGCTCTATCCCTGCAATGAGCACTTTGCGGATGTCACCGAGGGGCAGAAAGGGTACGAAGAGATCTCGTATGCCAAGTGTCGCGGGATCATCGATGATGCGACAGACTTCCATCCCACGGCATCGCTCAATTTGGAGGATGCGATTCTCTGGTTGCTTCGCTCGCGCAGCGTTGAGGGAAAAGATTGGAAGACCATGCCGCAGCCAAGCGATTTCCCCCGGCTTCTCGTCCGTTATCCGATCGCCGTCACGAATCCGGACACACTGAAGAAGACGCTCCTCACGGAAGATCAACTCCTCAATCTCATGCGGCATCTCGACGCCCTCCTCGCCTCCGAAGTGCATGAGGTGAGTTTGTACGGCGAGGAATTTCAAGGAGTGGGAACGGCTTCGGGAGAGAAATTCGACATGTACGCGTTTACGGCTGCGCACAAAACATTTCCCTTCGATACGCTCGTGAAAGTGACGAACGTTGCCGACGGCAAGAGCGTCATTGTGCGCATCAATGACCGCGGTCCGTTCGTGAAGGGGCGGGACATGGATCTGAGCGTTGCTTCCTTCGAGGCGATTGCGGATCGATCCGAAGGAAAGATCAACGCTACTTTCCAACGTCTCGGCGCCGCGTCGATTGTCGGTCCATGCACGCGACAAAATATCTACCAGACGCGCCTCGTCCCAGGCGTGCGTCTTCTCCCAGGAATCCCTCAGGCGTTCGCGATTGGCGGCGAGATGAAGATGCGCTCATCCAGTCCGTTCGTGGTGCGATCGGTGGTCTACCCCGACGGCTTTCACGCTTCGATCGAGAATTGGATTCTTCCGGGCGAGACGTATCAGTTTAAACCATCCGTGACGGGAACGTACGTGTTTCACATCGGCTCTCTGGATGGCCGTGCGCGCGACATGAGCACGGACGTTGTCCAGTGCCCCGCCCCCTGATCTGGTCTACCGGTTTTACGGAAAGTGCGATTTCGCCATGAAAGTACACCACGTTTTGATCTACCTGACCTCTCAAATTTGTGCTATAATATGCAGATTTCTCTATCTTAACCCCACATGGTCGGATTTCTGAGATTCTTCTTCTGGCCCATTGTCTGGCTCCTCGCCTGGGTGGTGACAGAGGTGGCGTTCCACGCCAATCTTCTTTTGGTTGTGTGGGATTGGTGGCTGGGGAATCCACTGGAGAACACGCTCCTCATAATCGCGGCGTACTACCTCTGGCAATACTTTGTGTACAGCTTGCGATTCTTCTACGCATTCTGGATGGGGAGGAGGCTCGTCTCGATGAAGGTGCTGCTGCCGCGCACCGACAGCAAGATCGATCAGGAGAAACGGACGGAGAAGGATTTCAAGGAGAAAGTCGCCATCATGGAGCAGCTCTACCGTGCGCTCTGGGAAGTGCGGAGCTTGACGTTCTGGAGATTTCTTCACTTCTGGATTTTCCGGTATGCGACGATCAGCTTTGAGCTCTACGTCGAGAGCGGCGAGCTCACGTTCTATGTACTGACGCAGAAGAATCTCACATCAATCGTGGAGAAGCAGATTACGTCGTTCTATTCCGATGCCGAAGTCGTGCTTCAGGCTACGCCGGAGATTTGGAAGAAGGGGAGCAAGCTCGTCGGGTACAACATGATCACGAAGAAGAAATACTTCTACCCGATTCGATACTACGAGGAGATGCAGGACGATCCCCTCAACGACGTCGGCAATGTTCTCTCGAAGATGGAATCGGACGATACGGCGTGCGTGCAGGTGGTGATCACCCCGGTGTTCTCCGATCGTTGGGCGAAAAAGACCGAGAAATTCGCGAGTGCGAAATTCAAGGGGAAGCAAGACAGTTGGATTTCTCACATCCCCATCCTTTCGACGTTTGTGGAAATTCTCGGCGGCATTGCGACGGGAACGGAGGGCAGTACGTTCGCTCCGGGGGCGACGCACGGTGACTCTTTCATCCGCATGATTCAGCCCGAGGAGGAACTCTACAAGCGCATGGGGCAGAAGGCGGGCATGAGCGGGTTCCATTCTTCCGTGCGCGTCTTCGCCTCTTCGAGCACATGGTCGAAGGCGCTCGACATCACGAACAACATTCAAGTCGCATTCAACGTGTTCAAGGACGTATACGGCAATTGGTTTCAGGGACGAAGGTTTCTCTTCGATTTCTTTCCGCTCGTGTTCAACGCCCCCTTCATGCATTACCTCTGGAAGTACCGCATCAACGGCTTCTGGCACAAGACGGATCTCTTTACGGAGAAGGAGCTCGCGAGCCTCTACCACTTTCCCGACAGCCGCTACAACAAAATCCCGATCATCCAATGGATCACCTACAAGGTGTTGCCGCCGCCGCCGAATTCGCCCGATGAGGGCATCGTCATCGGCGTAAACCGTTTCCGGGCGGGGGAGAAGCTCATTCGCTTCCTCGACACCGACCGCACCCGTCACCAGTACATCATCGGAAAATCCGGTTGCGGGAAATCCGCACTCCTCAATTACCAGGCGCGTCAGGACATCGCTCGCGGGTCGGGACTCTGTGTCGTCGATCCGCACGGCGACCTCATCGAGGACGTGCTCGCGCATGTGCCCAAGGAGCGCGCGCGAGACGTGGTGCTCTTCGATCCTTCCGATATGGAGCGTCCCATGGGATTGAATCTTCTCGAGGCCAAAACCGACGAGGAGAAGGATCGCGCGTCGCTCGATGCGATGGAGATCTTCATAAAGCTCTTCGGTAACGAAATCTTTGGTCCGCGCCTCCAGCACTATTTCCGCAACGGATGTCTTACGCTCATGGATGATGAAGAGGAGGGCGCGACGCTTATCGACGTGCCCCGTCTCTTCGTCGACGACGAATTTCAGCGCTACAAGCTCAGCAAGTGCCGCAACGTCGTCGTACGAAGTTTCTGGGAACATGAAATGGTGAAGACCGGCGCGAGGGAGAAGGAGGAAATGATCCCGTACTTTTCGGCGAAGTTCGGCCCTTTCATTACGAACTCGACGATGCGCAACATTATCGGGCAACCGAAGAGCTCATTCGACATTCGCAAGATCATGGATGACGGCAAGATCCTCCTCGTGAACCTCTCCAAGGGAAAGATTGGAGACATCAACGCCCAGTTGCTCGGTCTCATCTTCGTGAACAAAGTGAACATGTCCGCGCTTTCCCGCGCCGATGTGCCCGAGAAGCAGCGCCGTCGTTTCTATCTCTACGTCGACGAATTCCAGAACTTCATCACCGATGCCTTCGCGACGATTCTTTCCGAGGCGCGCAAGTACGAGCTCGCGCTCATCATGGCGCATCAATACATCGGACAGCTCGTGGGCAAAACCGCGGAGTACGAGCAGGCGAATACCAAGATGCGCGATGCGGTCTTCGGTAACGTCGGCACGATCCTCAGCTTCAAGATCGGCGCCGAGGACGCAGAGTACATGGCGAAGGAAATGGCGCCGGTGCTCAGCGAACAGGATGTCATCGGTATTCCGAACTTTCACTGCTACGTGAAACTCAACATCAACAACACCACCTCTCGCCCCTTCTCGATGGCGACGATCTGGGACGAATCGGACCGCAACGAGAAGCTCGCCGGCCTCATCCGGGAGTACAGCCGCATGAAGTTCGGTCGCAAGAAGATCTTCGTCGATCAGGAGATTGAGGATCGCATCGGCATCGGACATGGCACCCCGGAGCAGACTCCGTCCCAGAGTGAAACGCAGACCCCGCCGCCGTTGCAGCCGCCGGTGGCGTGAGGCTCTTCAAGATGTGTTATGTACAAACAAACAGAAATACTTTCGGATGATCAAGCACGCAACGCACTCGATGCGGATGAGGGGAGGCATGAACATGCTTTGATTATTAGTCTTGTTGAAGGATTTGCTGAGCGCTATCAGAATCGTATGAATACAGCGATGGAGGATGGGCAGTTTCGTGCGGAGTGCGCCGCGGTAAAGAAATCTGTGAACACGATGAAAGAGCGGGGAGATACCATTGTTCTGACTGAGAATGGAATACCGTCAGGTATGGCAAACATTAAAAAAATTGAGCAGCAGAATCACGAAAGGGATGTTTGGGAAATAATCCGGATTTCCGTGTTAAGGGATGCGAGAGGACGACATTACGGCTCCCGTCTAGTGAGAGCTGCAGTTGATGCCATCCGTAAGAAGGATGCGAATGCCGATATTCTGATCGGCACGTCGGACCTTGCTATTGCCAAAATTTGCGATCGTTTGGGTTTCCAAGGTATTCCCATTGAGCGGTACTATCAGATCACGAAAGGCGATATGACTCCTTACCTTAAGGAGATAGAGCAGGCGAGGGTATACGCCAAGGATTTTCTACTGCCCGCTGGGCAGGATCTTCCTTCTTAACATTCCTGTTCTGTGAGCTTGGGATGCTCTATGATTTGTCCATGGTCTCATTCTCCCAAGCGAAGGATATGTTTCGTCTCCAGCGCGAGGCGAAGAAGGTGAAGAAGGAACTGCGCAATATCCACGTCGAGGCGGAAGCGTCGGGCGTGAAGGTCGTTGTGTCGGCGGAGATGGAAGTTATCTCCATCGAGATCGCCGAGAGCGTGTCGCCACAGTCCCTTCCCTCGCTTCTCAAAGACGCACTTAACAGGGCGTTGAAGAAGGCTCAAGTGGTTTCCGCCGAGAAGATGCAGGGCAT
>CAIJNU010000051.1 GCA_903822115.1 uncultured Candidatus Peregrinibacteria bacterium | reverse complement strand
GAGACGTCACCGCCGTAGAGGTATCCCGTCACGTCTTTGCGGTACGCAGGCAACGTCTCTCTCGCGACAATCTTCCCTCCGATTGCCGCCTGAATCGGAATCTGAAATTGTTGCTTGGGAATGACTTCTTTGAGTTGCTTGCATATGATCCCCCCAACGCTTTGCGCCTCCGAACGGTGCACGATCGTCGATAGTGCCTCGGCAGGTTCGCCCATCAGCAGTATCGCAAGCTTCACGAGATCACCCGCACGATAGCCCAGATGCTCATAGCTCATCGATGCGTACCCCGCCGTCGCTGATTTGAGGTGATCGAAGAAATCCAAAACAATGGCCTGAAGAGGGACTTCGAAGTGCAGAAGAGCGCGATCTTCGATGTACTCCAGTGAGAGATACACACCTCGCCTCTCCTGCACCAGTGTCATACTTGGCCCAACATCCTCTTTGCGACAAACAATTTCGAGGCGGACCCACGGTTCGGAGATTTCATCGATGACAGACGGATCCGGAAAATCGGCGGGGTTGCTAATAAGAGCGGTATCGGGACGATCGGGCAGAAGAAGACTCGAGCGGACGAATTCGGCGGGATTGCGGGCGCGGAGTTTCACTTCGTACAGAACGCTCGGAGCTGTGACGACGAGATTGCATCCGTGCTCTCGTTCCAATCTTTCCTGAATAATGTCGAGATGGAGGAGGCCGAGGAAGCCGCAGCGAAATCCGTTGCCGAGGGCGGAATTGCTCTCCGGTTCGATGACGAGCGATGCATCGTTGAGAGAAAGTTTCTGCAAAGCCTCGCGCAGCTGCGGATATTCGTCGGCCTCCGTCGGGTAGAGACCCGCAAAGACCATCGGCTGCACGTGCTTGTACCCCGGAAGTGGCTCCTGATTCTCCAAAGTGGTAATGGTGTCTCCCACGCGCACCAAGCTCACATCCTTGAGTCCCGACACGACATAACCGATCTGCCCCTCGGAAAGCGACGTATCCGACACGTACTTCGGCGCGAAATGTCCGATGTCGAGAACCTCACAGGGGGTCTTAGTCTGATGAAATCGTATGCGCTGCCCCTTGTGCAGAGAACCCTCCACGACGCGAATGTACGCAACTGCTCCTCGGTAGGTATCCATGATCGCATCAAAGATAAGCGCGCGTACCGGTCCTTTTGGATTGTGTTTCACTGGAGGCGGTGTGAGCTTAATGACAGCGTCGAGTACCTCGCTCACTCCCCTTCCCTCCTTTGCAGAAATACAGAGAATATCCTCTCGCTTGCACCCGAGGAGCTTCATAACCTCCTCGCTCACGCGGTGGACATCCGCTGCTGGAAGATCGATCTTATTGAGCACTGGAATAATCGTGAGATTGTGCTCCATGGCCATGTAGAGAACCGCAAGGGTCTGTGCCTGAATGCCCTGCGAGGCATCGACGAGGAGCACGGCTCCTTCGCATGCGGCGAGGGATCGGCTCACTTCATAACGAAAATCTGTGTGGCCGGGAGTATCGATCAAATTGATTTCGTAGCCCTTGAATTGCATGCGCACTGGCTGCAGCTTGATGGTGATGCCACGCTCACGCTCGAGATCCATCATATCAAGGTGCTGTTCCTTCATCTCGCGCTTCTGGAGAGTTCCCGTCATTTCGATCATACGATCGGACAGCGTCGACTTTCCGTGGTCGATATGCGCGATAATGCAAAAGTTACGAATTTCCATGATGATGCTTGAAGAATGCAGGACGAAGACGGCTAATGCAGAAATTTCTGATCTCCATGCCGAAATACTACAATGAAACCAGAGAAGATGCGACGCTAAACTGCATCGAGAAAGAGCTTGTGGATCTCGGGGGTTCCCGTTACTTCTGAGTGAAATGTTGCTCCAAGCAACTGTCCTTGTCGCACCAATACCGGATTGCCCCCGCTCGTCGCGAGCACTTCAACGCCCTTTCCTATTTCGGTGATTTTCGGAGCGCGAATAAATGCGACATCCAGAGATTTCGAGGCCCCTTTCAGTCGAATCTTCCTGTCAAAACTCTGGATCTGTGATCCATATGCATTGCGATCGACAGTGACATCCAGCAATTGCAGCGTTTGAGGTGCGTTCTTTCCGGTCACGTGCTTCGCCAAGAGAATCAAACCGGCGCAGGTACCAAATATCGGAAGCGTCTTCTTCCGAACACGGGTGCATATCTTTTGCCAAAGCCCGGAACTTTGAAGAAGGCCGCTGATCACCGTGCTCTCCCCTCCCGGAATGATGAGCCGATCCACAGCTTCAAGGTCCAAAGGAGTCCGAACCTCAACTATCCTGATGCGCATCGAACGAAGGATGGAAATGTGCTCCGCGAAGTCGCCCTGCAAAGCAAGCACGCCTACTGTCATGCTTCCATCGTAGCATCGATGTTCCAAAGTGCTCATCTTCCTTGCATGCGTGTTTGAAGCGTTTCAATCTCCAGCCCCGGCATCGCATTCCCAAGCCCCGTCGAGAGTTTTGCCAGCATCTTCGCATCCTTAAAATGAACCGTAGCTTCCACTATTGCTCGTGCGACTTTTGCAGGATTTGAAGATTTGAAAATACCGGATCCCACGAATACCCCCTCGGCTCCGAGATTCATGAGAAGTGCCGCATCAGCCGGTGTCGCGATCCCTCCGGCGACGAACGTGACAACGGGCAGTCGCTGCTTCTCTCGTACCGACTTAAGAAGAAGGAGTGGCACACGTTGCTCACGGGCAAGAGCCGCGAGTTTTGACGGAGTCATCGAACGGAGAGATTTCAACTCGCTGAGGATGACCTTCATGTGCCGAACCGCCTCCACGACATTACCCGTTCCCGCTTCGCCCTTCGTGCGAATCATAGCCGCGCCTTCATCGATGCGGCGCAGCGCTTCCCAGAGATTGGTGGCACCACAGACGAACGGTATCTTGAACACCTTCTTGTCGATGTGATCGAAGGGGTCTGCAGGAGTGAGCACTTCGCTTTCGTCGATAAAATCGATCTCAAGCGCTTCCAGAATCCTCGCTTCCGTTTCGTGTCCGATGCGCACCTTCGCCATAACGGGAATGGAGACAGCACGCTGAATCTCGCGGATGAGTTGCGGATCGCTCATGCGCGCCACGCCGCCCTGCGCACGGATGTCGGAAGGAACGCGCTCCAGCGCCATCACGGCGCATGCACCGGCCTTCTCCGCTATGACGGCTTGCTTGGCGTTCACCACATCCATGATCACTCCGCCTTTCAGCATACGCGCGAGATCTTCGCCGAGAATGTTTCGCTTCTTCATGCGACAATTGTACAGCAATTTTGGCTGCGTCAAGCGCTTTTCTTCACGCTGAGGGAAGCACGAGGAAGGGGTTGAAATTCGTGTCGCGATCGTAGAAATCTTCGTTCTCCGCGCGCTTGAGGAAAGAAACGCAGCGATATGTTACGGGAGTGAAGACGACTTCGATCAACACCTTAAAGATGTAATTGCTTACGATGAGATTCCAGAAGAGTATCCACGGAAACACACCGAAAAGTGTCGCCAGAAAAATGAATGAAATCGTATCCACACCCTCACCGACGATCGTCGATCCGATCGTTCTCGTCCAAAGCCATTTTCCTTCCGTCCAGATTTTCATCTTCGCCAGTACGAACGAATTGCTGAACTCACCTACGAAGTATGCGAGCAGACTTGCGAGTGCTATGCCTCCGCTGCTCACGCCGCCTAGTATCGCTTGGAATTTCTCGCCACCTGCGTACCCCGTCCAATCCCTGTCTGCGGGAAGGCGTGCGAGGATAAAGAGGCACGCGCTCATCAGTGCCAAGCAAGCGAAGCCCGTCCAGATCACGCGACGCGAGCGTGCGTAGCCGTACACCTCGGTGAGAATATCGCCGAAGATGTAACTGAGCGGAAAGAGGAGCGTTCCGCCGTCAAATGAGAGACGCAGACCAAATAGCGAAACGCCGAAGTCCACAATTTTGGCGGACGATGCAATGTTCGAAATGAGCAGCACCGAAACGAATGCCGCCATAACGAGATCAAGGTAGCGAAAGGATTTCATGCCAGGGAGTGTACGGGATGAAATCTGTGTCAGAAATGTAATTTGTCTCGCTTTATCGGTATTGAGAAAGAGTGAATAATTTGGTACAATGGTGGGAAATGTCAAATCAAACACCAATGTCGGAAGAAGCTTTCGTTGCCGCAATTCGCGAGCTTTCCAATCTTACGGATGATCAGAAGAGCCGTCTTCTGGAGGCTGCTGCGAAGCTTGATCCCCAATTGCGTGCAGAAATCATCAAGGAACTTCAGGAGAATTATCAACGCGAAAAGGACATTCTTGAAAACGGATTGGTGACGATCACCGGTATAGAAAGAACGATCGAAAATCGTGTCAGAATGAAAAATGAAGACGCGGACAGACAGAGTGAGCAATCACAGTTACCAAATTTCGATTCCATTCCAACAAATATATGAAGACTTTTCTATTTTCAGAACATCGCTTGCTCGGCTTTGCTCAAGACGGAAGAGCAAGTGAAAATCCTCAGGTACCGTCCGCAGAGAAGGCGGACGATCAAAGCGACTTGAGTATGAAGGCGGTGTACAAAAGGATGGAGGATGCCGCCGATCTTATGAAAAAAGTCCTTCCAAAAGATGAATATAGTAAATTTCTTGATTTGTATAACACTGCCGTGGATGTAATCGAAAAAGATCTTAAAAGAAATGATAAGGACAAGGAGTTCATCTTGAGTAAGTATTTAAATAGCCCAGTTTCTAAAATAAATTCTCCATCAAGCGGTGCATCTAAGAAGCCAGCCAATACTCCAAAGAAGCAACCCCAACCCGCAAAGCCGACCACCATCGGTCCGATTACTGACAATTTTAAACCTCAACAGAATATATCTACCCCGCCTAAGAAGCCTAATAATAGTCTCGAAGACAACAGTAGCGACGGGAAGTATCGCAAATTTAATACGCATTCTGAGCCCCAAACTCCAAACCAGCAACCTCCGAAGCGCATCAACCCG
>CAIJNU010000050.1 GCA_903822115.1 uncultured Candidatus Peregrinibacteria bacterium | reverse complement strand
CAGCGCCTCGTGGAAAAGGGCAACACCGTCCTCGTCATCGAACACAACCTCGACGTTCTCAAGTGCGTCGATCACATCCTGGACCTCGGTCCCGACGGCGGCTCGGGCGGCGGCAAGATCGTCGCCGTGGGAACGCCGGAGGAGGTGGCGAAGGTGAAGGGGAGTTATACCGGTGAGTATCTGAAGAAGGTGTTGGAAGGAAAGAAGAAGTGATAATTCCGAGGATGTTGTCTTCCATGTCTTTCGAATCCTCGGCATCGTCAAATCACTCCCTCCGGTTCATTCCCCCGCTTCCACTTGATCGAGCACCCGATGGCGTTGGCCTCCTGCACGGCCGGCAATCTGCCTGCGAGCAGCGCCGCAATCGAGTCGTAGAGATTTCGCTCCTCGACTTTCTTCGGCTCCTTCCAGTTGTCGTCCACTCTCCCCTTGTACTGCAGCGTCCTCGCCGAATCGAAAACGAAGCAGTGCGGGGTGCATAGCGCGCCGAAGGATTGCGCGACCTCCTGCGTTTCGTCGAAACAGTACGGGAAGGGGTAGGACTTCTCCTCGGCACGAAGCTTCATGTTCTCGAAGGAATCATCCGGATGATCCGTGGGGTCATTGCTGTTGATGAGCACGAACTGCACTCCCTCCTCATCGAAATGATTCGCCAGCGCGATGAGGCGGTCTTCGTACGCGAGCGCGTACGGACAATGGTTGCAGGTGAAGATGACAACGAGGACGGCATCATGGATGAGGCTCGACTCCACCGTCATGCCGTCTACGGCGGGGAGCGAGAAGTGCGGGATGGGATCGCCGATGGTGAGCACGATGGAGTTGGATTGGATGAGGGACATGGCTGGAAGGAATGGAAAGGCCATTGTATTCCCCACCGCAATAAGGGGAAACCAATGAAAGGTCTTTTTCTGTTATGGTAGAGGCGCGACATGTCACGCTTCTATCATTGCATTCTGTCTACATGCACCGTCACTTCACCGCCACGGCCCTGGTCATCGACTCACACGAGCGCGTTCTGCTGCTGTGGCATAAGCGACTGCAGAGGTGGATGCCACCGGGGGGACACGTCGATCCGGACGAGATGCCGGAGGAAACAGCGCGCAGAGAGTGCAAGGAAGAGACGGGGCTCGATGTCGAGATCATCGGTTGCGAGCAGGAAGATCTTTTTTTAGAAAATCCTCATGAGGGGCAGATGCTGAAGAAGCCCATCGCTCTCCTTCTCGAGAACATCCCCGAGAGCACCGATCGCAATGAGCCCGCGCACCAGCATATGGACTTCGCCTACCGCGCGAAACCACGAGACGAGTCGCAGGAACTTTGCCTTCTCGAGGAAGAAGGAACGGAGCTGCGGTGGTTCACCATCGATGAAGTCCGATCATTGGATGAAAAACACGAGATTTTCAGCAATGTAAAATCCTCCATTCTCCGAATGGTCGATACGTAAAAGAATATCGGACATCTTTGCAATGGCATGAGAAAAAGGTACGATGGCAATTCCGTATGGAATGGACTGAATTTCACTCATACATCCGGCGCTTTCCTCCCCGAGATCAGAAAGATATCGAGGATGCGTTTGAGATGGGGAAACGACTCCATGACGGACAGAAACGCAAGTCGGGTGAACCGTATTTCGTTCATCCTGCCATCGTTGCTTCCATTCTCGCGGACATGGGAGCCGACAGAGACACCATCATCGCCGCCCTCCTCCACGACACACTCGAAGACACCACGACGACTCTCGCGGAGATCGTGGAACGATTTGACGGAGACGTCGCCCCGCTCATCGAAGGAGTCACCAAACTCTGCGCCGATGACGTGGCCGAGAAACCTCGCTTGGATGAACAAATCGAAACGCTACGAAAGATGTTCACGCTTATGGAGAAAGATGTCCGCATCATGGTCATCAAGCTCGCCGACCGTTTGCATAACATGCGCACCGTAAAGTATCTCGCTCCGGAGAAGAGGCTCGCAATGGCGCAGGAGACTCTCGATGTCTACGTGAAGATTGCCGAACGCCTCTGCATGCAAGATCTGAGAAATGAACTGGAGACTATGAGTATCGCCATCATCGATCCTCAACTCCATGGAGAGCTCCTGCAGCTCGGGAAAGAGAATGAAAAAATGGGAAAGAAAATCCTCACGCGCATGCAACAGACACTCGTGAAACTCCATCCCAGCATGCAGAAATCGATCGAGATGCGATACGAATCAAAAACGTGGCCGAAGATCAAGTCACAACTCGACATGAAGGGATCTCTCGTCACGGGACTCTCTACAATCACGATTGTCTTTCTCTGCCCTGACCGCGAACATTGCTATCGAACACTGGGCGCTCTTCACGAATCTTGGCAACGTGAACAAATGTCTTTTCAGGACTTCATAAATTCGCCTGTCGCCAATGGATATCAAGCACTCCACACCACCATCATCCTCGGAGACGGGACACGCGTGCGCTGCAAGATCCGCACGAAGGAGATGGATGATTACTACCATAATGGCGTCACGACATTCTGTTTCAAGCCCCACACCAGAGAAGCGCTTGGCTCATTGCTCCCATGGACAAAACGAATTTCCTCACTCACGGAAGACACGAAAGAGCGCAGCAGCGAATTTTGGGAGAGTTTGCAGAATGAAATTCTCGGCGAAACCATTACCATTCACGGTCCGCACGATCAGGCAGCCCAATTGCCAAAGGGATCTACGGCGCTCGATGGAGCATTCTCAATGTTCCTCGAAAATGCATTGCATCTCCGTACACTGAAGATCAACGGCAAAGAGGCCACGTTCAAT
>CAIJNU010000049.1 GCA_903822115.1 uncultured Candidatus Peregrinibacteria bacterium | reverse complement strand
TGCATCCGTGACGGAGATCTTGCCTTCGAGGATACGTTCAACGAGCGCGGCTTTCATGGCTGCGAGACGGTAAGCGTGGTGGGATTTCATGCCGCCACGGTAGACGATGAATGTGTAAGGCTAATTGCTGCAATAAGAACAACCGGTGACAAATTTGGTGCAGTCGGAGAATGTAGACAGCGGAACAATGATCATTGCATCAAGAGCATTTGATTACGACGGCACCCCAAGTAGAACACTCCAAAATCATGGACCAACTAATAATGCGAATTTCTGGAACCATATCGACTCAATTGTCGATTATATGATTGAAAGCAGAAGGTTTATCTTTGATATATTCAATGCAGGCCAGAATATTATTGTGCAAAAACTAAGCGCTAATGAATTTGTACCAGTATTGATCGACGTGAAAAAAGTTGGCCGAAGTATGTACCCCACCCAACTCCAGCTTCTTCATCCATCGGGACAATCAAATAAGTTTCGGAAGAAACTTGAGGGATTTCAAAACCGGTTCAAAAATGACCTAGAGCAAAGGCAGCTAGATCATCTTCCCCATATGCTCCGCCAATTCGACGAGGCGGTTTGAGTACCCCCACTCGTTGTCGTACCAGGAGAAAACTTTGACCAAAGTTCCGCCTGTGGTGAGCCCCGCCGAACCATCAATGACCTGGGTGAGGGGAGCATCGATGATGGAACTACGCGGATCCATCACGTAATCCTGCAGCACCAGCGGTCGCGTCTCGTAGCCGAGAATGCCCTTCATGGGACCGTTCGCAGCCTGCTCGAACGCGGCATTCACCTCCTCAACCGTAACCTTCTTCTCAAGGACGACGCAGAGATCGGTAATGCTGCCCGTCGGCGTCGGGACGCGAATGGAGATTCCGTTCATCTTTCCTTTCAGCGCGGGAATGACGAGACCGATGGCCTTGGCGGCACCCGTACTCGTTGGAATCATGTTGATGGCGGCGGCTCGCGCACGGCGAAGATCCTTGTGAGGTAAGTCGAGAAGTTTCTGATCGTTGGTGTAACTGTGAATCGTTGTCATGAGACCGGACTTGATCCCAAAGGAATCGTGCAGCACCTTCGCCATGGGGGCGAGACAGTTGGTAGTGCAGGAAGCATTGGAGACGACATGCATGGTTTTTGGATCGTACGTCTCAAGGTTCACGCCGATTACGAATGTCCCGTCGATCTCATCTTTTCCCGGAGCGGAAATGATCACCTTCTTCGCGCCTGCCTTGAGGTGCAGTGCAGCGTCTTCCCGCTTCACGAATTTTCCCGTGCACTCCAGCACGATGTCTACGTTCATCGCCTTGTGAGGCAGAAGTGAAGGATCCTTCTCCGCTGTAAGCACGATTTCCCCGTGTTTCGTCATGAGCTTGCCATCCTTGAACGACACGTCGGCATCGTATCGACCGTACGTAGAATCGAACTCGAAGAGGTGCGCAAGCGATGCACCATCCGTAAGATCGTTGATGGCAACGACGTTGAGATCCGGATGCTTCTCAAGCACGATGCGAAGCGCCTGTCGTCCGATGCGTCCGAATCCGTTAATGGCGATATTCATGGGAGGGGGGAGGGGAGTGCGAGCACTCTACCCAAATTTCAAACTCAACGTCAGTTGACTAAACTGCTCAATTTCAATCGTACGTACGTTTGAGGAGAAGAACATCTTCCTCCATCAGCGGAGACTCGCAAACGAGTACACCTCCCACCTTGCGCTTCTTCAGCACGGCGAGGAAATCCTTCCACTTCGCATCGCTCTCCCGAAGCGGAAGGTGCTTGCGCTCACCTGAAGGGCCGAAGGCTATGCCCGAATAGTGAATGTGCATTTCTTTGAGCGCAGACTTGCCGAGACCATCCTCGTACTGATCCAGCAGTTCGTCCCACTCCTCCTTTGAGTTCAATTTGCCTTGAGCGCGCGCGTGCAAATGCGCGAAATCCACGCAGGGATAGATCGAAAACTCTTTGCTGATACGAAGTACTTCATCCAGCGTCCCAAACTGCGACGGTTTCCCCATCGTCTCAAGCGCAAGATTCACATGCGGGAAATCCCGTGCCTTCTTCTTCAAGATATCCTCCACCGCACGACGGACGTTGTCGTAGACTTTCGCAGGAGGAAGTCCCAAATTGAAGGCCGCGTGAACGCACACGGAGCGCGCCCCCGCAATTTCCGCCATGGAGAGGGCAGCGAGGATTCTCTTCTTGCTCGCCGCAAGCTTCAGCTTGTCCGGCGAATTCAGATTGATGAAGTAGGGCGCATGGACGGTCAGGAAAATATCCAAATATTGCGCCACACTGCGAATCTCGCGCATTCGCTCCACATTGTTCGGGACGTTCTGCACCCACTCGATCTCCATCGCAGAAATCCCCAATTTCCTTGCCTGCTTCAACCCCTCTACTGTCCCACCCGGCTTCGGTGTTGAGAATGGGGAGCCGGCGACGGCGAAATGGAGCACAGTGACAGTATACAGAATTGAGAATGTGGTATTCAGAGAAGAAATGGCCGCTGTATACTAAACACTCCGTGCCCCTTTCCAAGGACATTATCGCAAAGATACTTGCGACTCCACAAGGAGAGCGCGCCTACGGCGTCGTCGAGAAACTTTTCGACGCGGGTTTCGACACATGGTGGGTGGGAGGAAGCGTTCGTGACATGTTGATGGGCGTCATATCGAAAGACATCGATATTGCGACCGAAGCACGTCCTGAACAGATTGCGAAGATCTTTATGCGCTGTGATCTCAGTTCCGCTCTACTCGGCAGCGTGCGTGTGGGCTTGGGCAAACACCTTCTCGAGGTGACGACATTTAGGGAAGACGATGAAGCATCCGATGGCAGACATCCCGAGTCAGTCATATTTGGTAAGCGCGAAGATGACGCCAAACGACGCGACTTCACTATTAATGCCATCTACTGGCATCCGATTTCAGGCGAGCTCTACGATCCCCTTGGCGGAGAGAATGATTTGAATGAGAATCTCGTGCGATTCATCGGCAAACCAGCCATCCGCATTCGTCACGATGCCCTGCGAATACTTCGTGCAGTGCGACTGCGCGCCCTCATCGACGGTCAGTACCATCCGGAAACGTACCGCGCACTACAGGAGCAAGTACAGAGCGTGGAGATCCTCTCTGGCGGGAGGCAACTTGAAGAAATTGAGAAGATGCTAAAACTTAAACATTCGAGACGTGCGTTTGAAGATCTCTGGGAACTCTCGATATTGCGCTACATTCTTCCTGAGCTGCATGCATGCAAAGGAATAGCACAGCCCTCCGATTATCATCAGGAAGGGGATGTATGGGAGCACATGATGCGCTGCATTTCCGCATTTCAGAAAGACGACAGTGACGATATTAGAATGGCTGCCCTCTTCCACGATTGCGGAAAGGCAAAGACGTTTTCTCTGCGCGATCGCATCCGCTTTGAAGAGCATGCGACGATTTCCGCCCAAATCGCGACTGACGTACTCACGCGAATGCAATGCCCGCGCAAACGTACGGAAAAGATCGCATGGCTCATTAAGCACCACATGATGATGTCGACGTTCCTTTCCCTTGGGGAAGAGCGCAAAGCGCATTGGTATTTCCATCCCTGGTTTGGAGAACTCCTGCGACTCTTCGCGATCGATATTGCCGGGACGAAACCCGGGAATGACTCGTTACTCCGTGCGATTGAACAAGATTTTCTCGCATTTCTCGATCGACATCCGCGTCCGCCAAAACCGCTTATGACAGGTGAACAAGTGATGGAAATCCTCGGCATCCAGCCCGGTGCGCGCGTGGGCGAAGTCCTTCAATTGCTTCGCGAGGCCCAGATACGCGGTGATATTTCATCCGAGGAAGATGCGCGAGACATGATCGAAAAGTTACTCTGAGAGGCTCACCACTGAAGAAACTGATCCACGGTGCTCCTGTAGTGATCTATGTCGATCTGCTTGCGGGCAACCCCGCTCTCCAAGGCTGCCTTGGCGACTTCGGGAGCCACACGGGAGAGGAGACGATGATCGAACGGTTTGGGGAGAATGCAGCGAAAGCCGAATTTCATGTTCGCATCGCCGTAAATCTTCTGGATTTCTGGGGGGATCTCTTCACGCGCCAGTTCGGCAATCGCCGTAGATGCTGCGACCTTCATCTGCTGATTGATCGTAGAAGCGCGAACATCAAGTGCGCCACGGAAAATAAAGGGGAAGCAGAGGACGTTATTGACCTGATTCGGCTGGTCACTCCTTCCGGTCGCAACGATTGCATCTTCCCGTGTCGCCGTCGCAAGTGCAAAGGAAATTTCCGGCGTCGGATTGGCCATCGCAAAAACGATGGGATGCTCTGCCATGGAGAGGAGCATTTCCGGCGTGAGAATATTTGGCGCCGAAACTCCGATGAAGACATCGCACCCCCGCAGCGCATCACTAAGCGAACGAGCGGAAGTTTTTACGGCAAATCGTCGCTTAAAGTCATTCATGTGTTCCTCTCTGCCTTCGAAAATCACTCCGACGGTATCGCAAACCATGAGTTGATTCTTTGGCACACCCAATGCGAGGAGAAACTCCGCGATAGCCAAGCCGGCAGCACCTGCGCCATTGAGAACGACTGAAATATTCCCTATCGATTTCTTGGCCAGCAGAAGCGCATTCTGCAATGCCGCCCCCACGACGACAGCCGTACCATGTTGATCGTCGTGAAAAACCGGAATACTCATTCTCTCTCGAAGTTGTTGTTCGATCTCGAAGCACTCCGGTGCGCGAATGTCTTCGAGATTAATGCCGCCGAATGTCGGTTCGAGTGCCGCCACCGTCTCGATTACCACGCGCGGATCTTCGGAATCAATCTCGATATCCATCGCATCGATACCGGCGAACTTCTTGAAGAGCACTGCTTTCCCCTCCATTACGGGTTTTGCTGCCAGTGCCCCCCGATTCCCAAGCCCCAAAATCGCCGTCCCATTCGTCACAACCGCCACAAGGTTACCGCGGGATGTGTAGTCATAGGCTGCATCCGGGTCCTCGGCAATACGCAGAACAGGATCCGCAACGCCCGGAGTATAGGCGAGCGAGAGATCACGCATCGTCGCAAGCGGCTTCGTAGACGTGATCGAAATCTTTCCAGGCCTGCCCTGTTTATGATATGCCAGCGCGTCTGATTGCTCGTCCATCAGCTGTATTGTACCGATCTTCTGCGGGCTTAGAAACTACGCTCTCAGTGCTTCGACGAGTGCGAGGCAACGGCCGGAACCTGCATGCCGTGCTCTTTGAGGATCTGCATCAGGGGTTTTCCCGCACTCATCTCCTTCTGCAATTCGTCCTTGGAGATCTTCAATCGATCGGCCAACTGCTGAAGGGGATCAGGCAGGGAAACATTGTGTTCTTTCGCAATCTCCTCAATGGATTTTCCCGACTTGATTTCGCTTCGAATTTGATCATCGGAGATGCCCAGTCGCTTCGAGAGAGCACTCGGTCCTCTGGGATGCAGAGCACCGGTTCCCGAATGTTGGAAGGAGCCGGATCCGGAGCGACCATGCCAAGAACCTGAGCCTGATCTGTCGTGCAAAGCTCCCGATCCTCCAAAGTGGAACAGCGAAGCGGTGTCATTACTGCTATAACTTGCGACGAGGGCCACACCAACAAACAACATTGAAACAAATATCACGGTGTATTTATTCATAGAGAAAAAGGGAGAAGTCGTCGAATTCTCGCTTTATCATATCAATGAAACAATAGGACAAGCTTGCAAAGTATGTTATCGCTACACAGAAGCCTGCGGAGACCTTTCCTCGATAGTCGTTCTTTCTCCAATGTCCTCCAGTCGATATGGAGTCCTCTGATAAATATCGTTAATAATATTGTGATAGAGCGTTCGACCATTCGAGCGCCAGACGTTACACCGGTCGTAGTGGAGTGGGGGACAAGGATTGGGAACGGATTCCGGGCGAAGAACGTAGGCTGCAGCATCCCGTTCGTATTCTTCCTGCAGAGTGTCTGCATCGTACTCCGGATGGTTAAATATATAGAGACGCCTGCCGTTTTTCTCTCGCAGAAGAAAGAGCCCCGATTCTTCTGACTCCGAAAGAATATCGAGTGAAGTACATGTCTCAACATGCTCTCGTCGAATTTCCGTATGACGGGAAACAGGGACAGAAAAGCAGTCATCCAGCCCCTGAACAATCGGACAGAAAAGCTGTGACGTAGGGACACGATGTAAAAAAATTCCAAACAACTTCCGTGGAAGCCGATACTTCTCGATTCCGTGGAAGTGCTGCAGGAGCGCCTGTGCTCCCCAGCAAATTCCAATGGTAACGAATGCGCGTGTAACGGACCAATCGAAGATGCCCCGAAGCTCCGTCCAATAATCAACGTCCTGCCATGCCAAATGTTCGACCGGCGCCCCCGTGACGATAAGCCCGTCAAAGAAACGATTGCGCACCTCATCGAGCGTCAAATAATACTTGTGAAGGTGCTCGCTCGATTCGTTTTTGCTCACATGCGATTGGGCGCGCAGCAGCGTCAGGTTTACCTGCAACGGGGTGTGGCCGAGCAGGCGTGCAAATTGAAGCTCTGTCGGCTGTTTGTTTGGCATCAAATTTAGAAGCGCAAACTCCAATGGTCGGATGTCCTGATGAGCCGCTCGGGAAGCCTGCATGCCAAAAATACCTTCCCTCTGCAAGGAGTCATTGATGGGCAAACCGTCGGCAGTGATAATCGGCATAAGACAAATTGGATTGTATCTGGTAGCGAAAGTGGTTGTTAACTTAACTGAGAAATATCTACAGAGCGATTCGGGATGTCCAGATTCCTTGGACGTCTTCTACATATGGATTTCCAGTAAGCGTTTCTCAATTGGAATAAAGAACAGTCCAGGATGCAAAAGAGGCATTACGCTGGTAGTTATTGCTTGAGAAAGCTTATGGGGTGCGCTCGAAAGCAGTATCGAGACTATTTCCTTCTAGTAACAGTTGCCGGTATCTCGTTCTACATAAACTCGATTTACGGACGTGAATCCCTTTATTATAAGCTCTCGTATGAAATTCTCGATTCAAAGTTTGCGAGATTTTTTTCCAATGAGGAGATCCGACTTTTGTGCCAGTCAAATGTCGATGTCCGGGATCATTTGCAAGTATCTTTAGTCTCTCCTTTTCTGCATGAGACCATGGTGTCAATTTATGCGCCTGAGATTCAAGAGAATATTTATTCTTATATTCATTTACAAACGCCCTGCATGTCGCTGGAGTACGTGTTTTATTACCATTGTGAAAAGTATCATTGAGAATAGTAACAATTCTTTCATAATTTGGTATTCCTGCATATCCATGCCCGGCAGGATAAATTTCATCTGTGAGGAGCCTCCTCAGTGTATCAATTTCATGGGTAGACCATCGTGTCATCCCGCAAGTTGAAATATGTCTCTCAAAGCCAATCTGAATATTTCTGCGCTGAATCATTTGCTGTTCTGATTCACTAAGAATCCGCTTCGCAGCGGTCCTGACTGCATTCATCGCTATAGTGGACTCTCTCTCACATTGCTCAGGAAATAAATATCGAGCAATATCACCATAGGTCATCGGAGGGTCAGCGAAAATTAGTCTTCTCAATTCATCACCACTTTCCCTGACCATGCGACTAGCAAGACTCTCTACGAGAGAAATGTTTCTGGCTCGCTGTTGGTCACCCCTTTGCATCTGATGAATTGACATAGTTATATTATACTTTATTTATAATACTAGTCAATTTGGTGGGCCAGGGTGGAATTGAACCACCGACCACCGGCTTATAAGTCCGGTGCTCTAACCAACTGAGCTACTGGCCCGAGAGATTCTGTGAAGAAGCGACGGAACCAACTGTCTGAATCGGTCTGGCAGCCGGTTCGTCGAAAGAGTAGCACGACGGACATCGTATCCGAAGTCCGGAACGATTGTCTGGCAAACAATATCTATCTCACAGAGCGGAGACGACGACGGAGAGGGGCTGCTCGTTGGCTCCGGACCTCACTTCCACCGTGAATGTCCCGACCGCCTTGATGGGCGTCGGTATCACGATGTCCTGCGGTGAAACAGTCAACGCAAGCTGATCAAGGAGTGCCGAAGCAATGAGCTCCTCGGAAATCGCAGCGTAGAGTTTTCCGGTTTTCGTGACCTTCCGAGCGAAGGTCACAGTCTTGCCAACAAGAGCGCTGACCGCATTGGCGTGCACCTGTTTCTCGTGCTCTTTCTCCTCCGCACGACGCTTGATCTGATCCGCATAGCGCTTACGAACGGTGGGAGTAGCAACGAGAGCCTTCCTCTGGGGAAGCAAACAATTGAGCGCGAACCCGTCTCCTACAACCAGTAGGTCATTTTTTTTGCCGATGCCTTGGACATCCTCGAGAAGGAGTATTTCCATAATCCCAGATGGGGAGAGTACTTTGCTCATAAAAGAGCCAAAGTAGTCTACTGGATGCCAAATTCTGCGTCAACTCTCTTGAGATTTCCATGAAGCACCACATTGAACGAATGGGCGCTCAATTCGATGAGAATGCGTACCCAGAGCATAAGTTCCGAAAAGATCAATGAGCGTTTTGACCATGAAGGAACCCTCCGAGCCACGGAAAGAAGGACCACCAACTCTTCCCCGCGACGAACTGACGATTCTGTTGCACATACCAACGATCAAGCGTGAGGAAGCGATCGGAGTGCAGGGAGAGCGAACCCAATTCGATTCCCAGAATGTCATTGTGATGCGCAAAAGTGTAGAGAGGGGAGTAGAGGAAGATGGCCGGTACATCGCCCTTGATGATACTGCGCAAAGCCCCGAGCGCCGTCTCACGTTCTGTCTCGTCACTCGTGCGGCGAATGGTCTCGAGGAGCGCGTCGGCTCTGGAGGATCTGTACTGCGAAAGGTTGTATGCATCCTGCCGCAGATCATTCGCGTCACCCGTCACTTTTTGCACACCGCTGCTGTGCCAGTAGGGGAAACTGTCGAGGTTATCGAGAAGCGACTGCCCGAAGAGGAGAACATCGTAATCACGCTTCAACAGTCGTGCCTGAAATTCATCGCGGGACTTCGGGATATCCACGACAACTTTCACCCCGAGGTGCGACCACGCCTCCTGAATGTACATGGCAATCTTCGGGTATTCGACCGGCGACGGACTCGTGAGTAGGTGCAACACGAGTTGTTGACCTGCGGCATTCGTCCGAATGGGAAGAGGATCATCGGATCTGCGCAGGCGGAGCTTGCCATTCTCGAGGAAGAGATTTGCCACCGTAACATCCTGAATGGTCGATTGGAGTTCGTTGCGCGTCGCGAGAAAGAGTCTCAGCAATCTCTGTTCCTCCATCGCCCGGTTGTAATCGATCAATGTCTGCGCGCGAAACACGTACGCCGAGTCAATCACTTTTCCTTTCGGATCCGTGAGGCGAAGTCGATTCGTTCCGAAGTGCAGCGCACCCGTTCCGGTATCCATGGGAAGAATAACCTTCCAGGCCCCCGAAGCTGTCGCATCCTGCGTAATCGCAATGCCGTTGACATGGGATCCGAGGGGAACGTCTTTCAGTGACCCCGTGAGCGTGAGAACGCTACCGGTGCCGATCGAAGCAACCGGAGGAGCGTGAAGGTAGCCGAGCTTGTTAGCGTCATGTTGCTCCAGGAGCTGCTGAAGACGCATCTTCTCAGGAAGATTCCAATTGGAAGCAAAGAGCGCGCCCTGCGCCGCACCAGGATCGAAGTGGTACTGCCACGCAGTGGAATCGAGCTCGAGAAGCGGCGTATCCACGAGCACAGGCTGATAAACACTGTCACAGAGCGCTTTCTTGTCCGTTCCAAGCTGGAGACCCAAACGCAGCTTCTCATCCTGAAGACTCTTGCGATCCAAATTAAAGAAGAGCGCGACGTACTGAGGAAGCGTGTACTCGCGAGCAGTAAAATTGCGCGGAATAATCGGATCACCTTTCTCATTTCGAGGAACAAGCCGCACGCCCTGCAAATTGCGAAGATCAGAAAGAAGCGATGAATAGTCAGAGAATATACGGAAGACGATGCGATCGATGCGATACGGAGGCGGTAGAGTTCTCTGGAAACGTTCCAATGTTACCTCCGTAGAGAGCTCCGTCTGCGTGAGGTTCTTCAACTTATATGGCCCGGCTCCCACGGGCTTGTAACCGAAATCCGTCGTAAGTGACAGACGGGAAACGGGCACACCTTCGAAAGAACTTTTGGGAAGGAGGCCAAGCGTCAAATTGCTCGGAAAGAAGCTGTAGGGTTCATCGAGCGTAAAGCGCACCGTGCGGTCATCGAGTTTCTCGATTTTCACTCCGCGAAAATTCTGCTGAAGAATGACATTGGGAAACTGCGGATCCTGAACGGTCTGGAACGTAAAAAGAACGTCGTCTGCCGTAACGGGGTGCGGCTTCTTAGGCGTGGAATCCTGCCAAAAGATATTGTCCTTCAGATGCAACGTGAAGACTCTCGAATCCGACGACGTCTCGAGTGTGGCGAGATCGTCCACGATTTTCTTGGAGAGGGGATCGTACCTGAGGAGACCTGAGAAAATTAGAGAAACGAGATCGCGATTGACGTCATTCTGAACAATGAACCAGGGGTTAAGCGGTTGCAGCTCTCCCACGGATCCTTCGATGTACGTTCCGCCGCTCGCGGGAGCGAGCACGGTGTTCTCAACGTAGAAGACACGAAGGAGTCCGAGGAAGCTGAGAACGAATATCGTGCAGAGTGCCAAGAGCAACCACCGCTCCCACCGCGTCATCAAACGCAGAAGGCGAATGAGGCTTTTCATCCCGAACATTCTACCTTACTGCGCTCAGATGGAAAGACAGGAGCAATCCCGTTATATCGAACGAAAAGGGATCCTCAGAATGTGATGTACCACTGGAGGACGCTAAATCCGAAGAAGAAGACAGAGAGCCAGATCGTCGCGACGAAGATGAATTTCTCTGCGCCGCGCCGCTGCACGAACGTCGCTCCGCCGCCACCGAACGTCGCCGTAAGGCCGGAAGTGCGATGCTGCAGGAGGATGCAGAGGGAGAGTGAAAGCGCGATGATGATCTGCACGACATTGAGAATCATAATGTTTACGAAAGCACACAGATCATAGTGATGCAACCCGTACGAGGCAATCCGATTTTCTGGTACTCTGGGAGTGCGGGTGATTAGCTCAGTTGGTT
>CAIJNU010000048.1 GCA_903822115.1 uncultured Candidatus Peregrinibacteria bacterium | reverse complement strand
CGCGCAATGGATTGGACGACCGCTGGGGCAACGATTACGAACCGTACTACCCAATGCGGATCAACCATTGCAGCCTACACGGGAACGGCGGCAGCGATCAGCAGCGCCTCCTTATGGTCGTCGGTCCCTGTTCGGCGTGGCCCACTCCCGCCGTCGAACGTTACGCGGAGAAGTTGGCGCAGTTGCAGGAAGAAGTGCGCGACAGACTATTCCTCGTGCTGCGTTGCTACACCCAGAAGCCGCGCACGACGCTCGGATGGCCCGGCCCCCTCACGCAGCCCGACCCGCGTCAGCCGGCGGATATCGAGAAGGGGATCTGGCAGTGTCGCGAGATGATGCACAAGGTCGGTCAGATGCTTCCGGTTGCAGACGAAATGCTCTTCACGGGAAACGAAGGATATTATGTGGACGCACTCAGTTACCTTGCCATCGGCGCGCGCAGCTCTTCCGATCAGGAGCACAGATTTGTCGCATCGGGCATGTTCTCGGCGAAGGGAGATTGTCCTGTTGGCATCAAAAATCCCGAGGATGGGAATCTCGAAATCGCCGTGAACGGTGTGGAGTGCGCGCAGCATCCGCACACCTTTGCGTGGAGGCGTCATCAGGTGGAGACCGACGGCAATCCTTGGGCGCACGTGATCCTCCGCGGCGCGAAGGACAAGAGCAATTACGATCCCGCTTCGATTGCTCTCGCGGCCCGTCTCCTGCGTCAGCCGGAGCGTGAGATCCGTAATCCTGCCATCATCGTCGATGCGAGTCATGACAATTGTCGTAATGGCAAAGGCAAAGATCCGCTCTTGCAGCAGCACGTCGTGGAGAACGTCCTCAGTGCGAAATCGCGAGGATACGAAGGATACGATGCTGTGAAGGGGTTCATGGTCGAGAGCTTTCTCAAGCGAGGCAGTCAGATGATTTCGCCGACCATGGATATGGATGGACTCTCCGCCACGGATCCTTGCCTGGGATGGGACGATACGCAACGCCTCATTCGCGAAACCGCGGATCAACTGGATCGAGCTCTTGGCAGGTGTATCGTGTGATGATCAGGAAATGACTTCGAGCGGGGCGATCGAGAGCGCAAAATCCTTCTTCTTTCCGGAGTCGAACTGGATGGTCACGATATCGCCCCGCTTACTCACGATTTTTCCTTCTCCGAAGGACGGGTGGCGGATGCGGGTGCCCTGCCCGAAGACATCCTGATTCACATCATCGGCAGTGGGCACATCCTGATTGAATTCGGCATCGACCTCGACCTGCCGAAACGGTTCGACAGATCCTCCTCGGCGAACATCCAGCGTTTGCGCTTTGATGCGGCCGCTCTCCGTCGCCCAGGCGAACACTGAGAGGAGCTCGTCGCTACGCCGCTCGATCATGGCGTCGGGAAGATCGTCGATGAAGCGGCTCGGGGCGTTCGCCTGCGTGTCTCCGTAGAGCATGCGGCTGCGGGCGAAGAAGATGCGCAGGTGCGTCTTGGCTCGCGTCATGCCGACGTACATGATGCGGCGCTCCTCTTCCAGTTGCTCGCGATCGAACACGCAGGAGGCGTGCGGGAAGATGCCCTCCTCGCAACCGGCGATCGTCACCGAATCGAATTCAAGCCCCTTGCAGAGGTGCAGCGTCATGAGCGTGATAGCGTCGTCCTTCGCGTCGGTGAGCTTGTCGACTTCCGACACGAGCGCGACCTCTTCGAGGAAGCTCTGGAGGGATGTGGTGGGATCGAGCGTGTCGTACTTGTGCATGACGGTGAGGAGTTCCTGGATGTTCCCCCATCGCTCATCGCCTTCCTCCGTTCCGTCCTTCACCCACTTCTCCATGTCGATCGCGTCGAGGAGGTGCGAGGCGATCGCAGACACGACCTTCTCCTTCGCAAGCTGAGAGAACTTCTCAATGATCTCGACGAATGATCGCAGTCGATTTTTGACACCATCATTGAGTGCATCGATGTCGTCGACGCTCTTGAGTGTGTTCCAGAGCGAGAGCTGATGCGTCGAGGAGAAGGCTTGCAGGTGTCCGAGCGTCGTATCTCCGATCTTCCGGGAAGGGACGTTCATGATACGCAGAAGCGCGATGGTGTCGGCGGTGTTGAGGAGAACGTGGAGGTAGGCGAGGACGTCCTTCACTTCCCTGCGCGCGTAGAATTTCACGCCGCCGATGATGCGATAGGGGATGCCGCGTCGCATGCACGCTTCTTCGAAGAGGCGGGACTGCGCGTTGGTTCGGTACAGGATGACCTGCTCGTTGAATGGCACGCCCTGCGTCTTCAGCTTCTCTGCTTCCTTGATCGTCTCTTGCGCTTCGGCACGCTCGTCGCGCACTTCGTTCACGATGATGTTCGGTCCCTCCTTCCGCTCCGTCCACATCTCCTTCTTCGGGCGGTTCGGGTTGGGGGCGATGACGGCGTTTGAGGCAGTTAGGATGATCTGCGAGGAGCGGTAATTCTGTTCGAGCTTGATGCGCTTTGCGTCGGGGTACTCTTCCTCAAATTCGAGGATGTTGCGGATGTCCGCGCCGCGAAATGCGTAGATGGATTGATCGGGGTCGCCGATCACGCAGAGGTTGCGGTACTTCTGCGCGAGGAGCGAGATGAAAAGATACTGCGCGTGGTTTGTGTCCTGGTACTCATCGACGTGGAGGAAGCGCCACGTCTCCTGGTAACGGTCGAGCACCGCGGGGACTTCGTGGAAGAGGCGGACGGTCTCGAGGATGAGGTCGTCGAAGTCCAGCGCGTTCGCTTCCTTGAGTGCGTTCTGGTAGCGCGCGTAGACGGAAATGACATTCTGCATCATCGGAGTCGTGGCTTGCGGGAGCGCTTCCCTGGGGCTTACGGCCTCGCTCTTGAAGCGGCCGATGTAGCCGAGCGCGGTCCTCGGCTTGAGTGTCTTCTCGTCGATGTTCATTTCCCTGAGCACGCGTTTCATGAGTTTTTCCTGATCGTCGGTGTCGTAGATGACGAAGGTGCGGTCGCGCCCGAGCTTCTCGATGTCGCGGCGCAGGATCCTCGCGCAGATCGAGTGAAACGTCCCCATCACCGGCAGACGCCCCTGTCCGAATTCCCCGAATGCCGAATCCGCGTGTGTGATCTTCAGGAGATTTTTGATGCGTTCTTTCATCTCTTTCGCCGCTTTGTTCGTGAAGGTCACGGCGAGGATCTGCCACGGAGGCACGCCCTCGCGTATCATGTAGGCGATGCGGTGGGTGAGCGCGCGCGTCTTGCCGCTTCCCGCTCCGGCCAGGATGAGCGACGGCCCCTTGGTGTTACTCACGGCTTCGCGCTGCGGTTCGTTGAGGACGTCGAAGATGGGGTCGTTCGCCATGGGATGCGATTCTAGCGCGTGATCTCCGCTCTGTCTTTCAATCGGGAGAAGTTTTTCTCGAGATGCGCTCTCCGTCATGAAATGACTTCGGCTTCTTGCGGGAGAGTTTTCGGAGCTTTCAACTTCGGCGCGGTTGCTCGGTCAACTGCACCTGCAATTGCGACGGATTCGCCTGCGTGATCGAGACGCAGTTCGTCGATTTTGGTGAGCTGGCGATCGAGTTGACGCTCTCTCGTTCCGACGAGTTCCTCGTAGCCCTTGTGCACGGTCTCGAAGCGATCCTTCACCGTCTGCATCTGTTCCTTGTACTTCTCCCACTGCGTCTTGAACGCTCCGAAGACGGAGAGCATTTCCTGCGACTTGCTCTGGATCGAGAAATTATCGATGGACTGACGGATGACGCCGAGGACGGCGTAGAGGCTGAGAGGAGAGCAGAGGATCGTCTTCGCCTTCATCGCGTCGTCGATCACCGATCGATCGATCTCATTGATGAAGGTGAAGATTTGTTCGTTGGGGATGAAGAGGAGAACGTAGTCGACCGTGTGGTCTTCGGGATTGATGTAGTCGCGGGTCTGGATTTCCTTGATGCGATTTTTCACGTCCTTCAGGAACGCTTTCTTGAATTCCTCGCGCTCCTTCTCCGTCTTCGCTTCGACGTAGAGTTGATAGTTGGAGAAGGGGAACTTCACATCCATGTTCAATTTCAGTTTCTGGGGCAGGAGGAAAGTGAAATCCGGTTTCGAGCCGGCCGACTCGATCTTCTTCTGCTTGATGTAGTTGAGTCCCTCGAGGAGTCCCGAGAGCCTCAGGACATCTTCCGCCATGCGTTCACCCCACTGCCCGCGATTGCTGTTCGAACTCAGCGCATTCTTCAGACTTCCGGTTGTGTCGGTGAGTTCTTTAATCACCTTCGCCGCGCTCTCGAGTCGCGTGTCGATCTTCGTATTCCCACTTCCGATTTCTCGCATGAGATCTTCCACTTTTCGGAGATCCTTCTGCACGGATTGCAACGTTCCATCGATGATTTCCTTCTTCCCCGAGAGCTTCGTCTCCGCGAGCTGCAGGATCATCTCCGCTTGCTGCGCCATGACCCTTGCGGAGATCGTTTCCGCCGTCGATTCGGCGTCTTTGCGAGACCGGCGAAGATGGAAAGTGACGGCGCCGCCTCCGACGATGAAGCCGACGAGCAGTCCGATGATGAGTGCGGAGAAAACCATAGGAATCCATCCTAGCATGCGGTGGACGTCTGTCCACTTTCGAAGATCAAAGATGTGAAAGCGACGCGGCATTTTCGCGGAATTTTCAATCCATTCGCAATATCCCTTGCATTTTTGTCCGCGATTCGTACAATTGCTCACCGTCCACGCTCCCTCTCGGGAAATCTACCCAGAGGAGGCGCGGCGGAGTCTTTTTTTCCTCTGTCACGGCGTTCGCGAACGACGTGGCTCGCCCCCCACACTCTTATGTCTCTCAAACGCACGGCGAAGAAGAACTTGATTACGAAGCATCGCCTGCACAAGCAGGATACGGGTTCGCCCCAGGTGCAGATCGCGATTCTCACACGCGAGATCAAACTCCTGACCCAGCATTTGCAGTCGCACAAGAAGGACCATTCCGCGAGGAGGGGGTTGCTCGGCAAAGTCGCACAGCGCCGCAAGCTCCTCATGTACCTGCGCATGAACAAGCCCACCGAATACCAGGAGGTTCTCGAGACGCACGGCCTCAAGAAGTGAGGTTGGTGCCATGGGAAAGAGGGTTTATCATGGCGGTATGCGTGTTTCGTCGAAGCATTTGAACGAGGTCTATAGGTTGTTTGCGTCCGTGGAGAACGAGAAGGAGGCGCGGATGCTATTGGAAGATATTCTCACGCCGCAGGAGCTCGAAGATATCGCGGGGCGGTGGCAGCTCATTCGTGAACTCGCGAAAGGGACGCCGCAGCGGGAAATCTCCTCCAAGCTCGATCTCAGCATCAGCAAAATCACGCGGGGCTCGCGCATGCTGCAGTTCGGCAGCGGCGGATTTAAGCATTTCCTGGCGAAATTGAAGAAGTGAGACTCAAGGGCGAAATATTCTCTTGATTCGTCTTTGTCGTGCGTGTACTCTTGTAACGGTACAAAAAATCCCATGGCAACCTTCTCCATCCTGACGGCCACAGACGAAGTCTTCCGAACGTGCGACGGCGCTGTCGCCGAGAGATTCGTTCGAAGTCCGGAGGCGTTCGGCTTTCCTCGTCTCGATGTTGCAGAGGAGGAAGCAATTTCGGCAAGAGTGAACGGCAATTTACTTTCTCTCTTGCAAGAGGAGGAGAAGAAAGTGGGACAAACACGTCAGCAGGAGAGGCTCGCGTTTGGACGCTTGCTGCTGGAAGTTCATCCAGGTTTCTCTGGGAATGATGCGACGATTCCCAGGCGAAGCACTCTGGATTCCCTGCATCCGCTTCCTGATCACCATGTATCTTCACCCTTCCAGAAGAAAGCTGCAGCCGAGCCTAGTTCGCAACGATGGTGAAGAAACAGGATTGTCGATTTTCTTTATCCATTCGATTTTTCGTTGTTTCTTCCCCTCCACCCCATGCACCTCTATGACATTTCACCTTCGGACGGATTCTTCGGACCTTACGGCGGTCAATTCATTCCAGACCAAGTAAAAAGTATCTTCAATGAAATTGATGTTACTTATCGCGAGCTCAGGAAATCTCCGGAATTTCAGCGGGAATTGGCGCGCTTCCTGCAAGATTACATCGGAAGGCCGTCGCCGGTGTACCACGCTCGAGCGCTGAGCAAGCTCTACGGGGCGGAAATTTATCTGAAGCGCGAAGATCTTAACCACACGGGCGCCCACAAGATTAATCACACGATCGGTGAGGTGCTCCTCGCCAAGCACATGGGCAAAAAGAAGGTACTTGCGGAGACGGGTGCGGGGCAGCACGGCGTCGCGCTCGCTACGGCAGCGGCTGTCGTCGGGCTTCCTTGTGATATCTACATGGGGACGGTGGACATAGCGAAGCAGGCGCCGAATGTTTTGAGGATGTAGATGCTCGGCGCACGTGTCGTGCCGGTCACTGCGGGTGCTTGCACACTCAAGGAGGCGGTCGATGCGGCTCTCGATGCGTACATGCAGGATCCCCAAAACCTCTTCTTTGCGATCGGCTCTGTGGTGGGGCCGCATCCATTTCCGAGTATCGTGCGCGATTTTCAGCGCGTCGTGGGAGAGGAGGCGCGTCGGCAAATTCTTGCACAGGCAGGTCGTCTGCCTCAGAGCCTCGTGGCGTGCGTGGGGGGCGGGAGCAATGCGATCGGATTATTTTCCGCCTTTCTCGAGGACGAAGGTGTCGAGCTCTACGGAGTGGAACCGGGAGGGAAGGGGAAGAACATCGGGGAACATGCTGCGACGCTTCGCTACGGTTCCCCGGGGAACATTCACGGCATGTTTACGTACCTTCTTCAGGACGAGGAGGGACAACCTGCCCCCGTTCATTCCATTGCTTCGGGGTTGGATTATCCCGGCGTGGGTCCGCAACACAGTTTTCTTCACGATGCCAAGCGCATGCATTGCGAAGTGATCACGGATGAAGAGTGCATTGATGCGTTCTACGAACTTTCCCGGGTTGAGGGCATCATTCCCGCGCTCGAGAGCGCCCATGCCGTTGCTTTCTG
>CAIJNU010000047.1 GCA_903822115.1 uncultured Candidatus Peregrinibacteria bacterium | reverse complement strand
TTACGCAGGCAATCGACAGATACCTATTATTTCTTCGCGCAGAGGAAAATAAATCCCCGCTTACGTTGAGCAACTATTCACAGTCATTGGATCTGTTTTTGACACTATCCCCTCTTTCGGACATAGCCGACATAAGTAAAGAAACCGTTCGCAACTACAAGGGAAAGTTGCAGGATTTCAAAGCACGCAATGGCAAGGAGCTCGCCATTCGTACCAAGAACCACCATCTGACGGTGCTTCGAGCGTTTCTTCGCTATTTGGTACAGGAAGAGGAAATGGATGTGTATCCCCCCGATCGCGTGAAACGATTCAAGGAGGAGCAGAGGAAGGTGAAAGTGCTCTTCAAAGAGGATTTGGACAGGCTCCTGATGGCGCCGGATACATCGACGAAGGAAGGGAAGCGCGATAAGGCGATTCTCGAGCTCTTCTTCTCAACCGGTCTCCGCTTGGCAGAGCTGCGCTCGCTCAATCGCTTGGATCTGAACTTCCAGACGCGAGAAATCTCGGTACGGGGGAAACGCAGTAAGCTCAGAGTGGTTTTTCTCTCCGATGAGGCAGTTTCCTCGCTCAAGGCGTACTTGGAGTGCCGGCTGGATCATCTCGCTCCTCTCTTCATCCGCAATCACGGTGCGGCGGTTCAGGTGCTGCCTCCCGGCGAGGAATTTCGCTTCTCTCGCATTTCGATCTACAACTTGGTGAAGAAGTACGCCAGAGCGGCGGGGATCGTCACGAGTCCGTCTCCGCACACACTCCGCCATTCTTTTGCGACGGATTTGCTGCGCAACGGTGCGGATCTGCGCAGCGTTCAGGAGCTCCTCGGTCACAAGGATCTCTCCACGACGCAGATCTACACGCACGTCACCAATCCCCAGCTCAAAGAGGTGCACAGGAAGTTCCATGGCAAATGAATGCAGGATGGTTAGTTCCTTCCGTGACGCTTCACGAATTGTGTGAGATGAGCTTCCAAGAGTTCTGTGAGGTACTGATTGAAATGAGTGGGTCCATTGGGATCGAATGTATCAACGAATCCTCTGAGAACGTGGGCTGCTTCTTGTCGTAAGGCGTGTTTGCCACCCGGGAACGAGCCTGGAATTTGAAATTTATTCGCAACATTTTTTGCGAGTGGTTGAAACTTCTCCGCAATTTTTGTCACCGCATCTTCGAATGCATTTTCGCCTACATTCACTGCGTGTTCCCTCTTCGCCCATTCGCAAAAGCTTTTCCTTTGAAGCGATGCAGCCGTCACTTCAATTGTTCGTGATGCTTTGGGTCCAATAGGGTGCGGCGGCGTGGGAGTGATTGAAGGGGGCAATGCATGTTTAGTCATCCCTGCAGTCGGATCGGAAGCTTCTCCTTTCTCCCGATTTCCATGCTTTAACGGGTCGTATGTAGCTCGCAACTCTTTCAATTGCTGAAGTGTTATCCCATCTTCGATCATTAATTTGTGGTTACGATGGCAGTGAATGATGGCTGCCGTTACGTAAGGAGTAGCAAAAGCGAAGAAATCGTTTCCGTCTTGGTCGGGAGCAAAACAGTGACTGAGAACTCTGAGTACTCGGAATCCAGCAGTATTGGCATCTTCAATCTTTAGCTTTGAGTTCAATTGTCCATTGAGAGCTTCAGCAATAACTCTCACTCCCTGCATACTTGAACTAATGAGTGAGCCCCGTACTTTGAAGGGATCAGAACCCGGAATTGCCCTTTCTCCCGCCCAAAGCATCAAGAGCTGTTCATGTATGGCTTTTCGAATGCTCTTCACTGATCTGATGACCCCCTCATCCATTGGTGTCACGAATCTCCGTAGTAATGGCATCGCTTTCTTTAGCGCAAGTAGCGATTCCCTATCGAAAGAATCCCGTTGTTGTTCATTTTCATCCATGGTTGCGTACGGTATCTCCCCTCTCCGCTTCATTCAAGTGATACGAAAGCCGGACGGGATTGCTATCGATTACCCCTCTGCGAATGCTGGATTATGTGTACATGCTCAAAAACGAACATTTGAGTAATGGATGAAAATATGTTACAATAGACATGTTCCTAACACACACTCCCATGACGCTTGAGTACCTCGCGAAGAAGGCCACACGGCCGCAGTATCTCTTCATCCTCTGTCTCGTTCTCGCGCTCTGCGGACGAGTAGGGTTTGCCGATCTCAGGGGCGATGTGTCGCAGACCTGTGGCAATGGCGTAGTCGATGTAGGAGAGAAGTGTGACGTGGGCAATCGCCACGGCGGCGGCGGCTGCAGTCCCACATGTCAGATCGAAACGGGTTGGGCGTGCCGCGGCGGGGTAAAGGATCAGATGAGTTTCTGCCACGTGATCGCGTGCGGCGACGGCCTCCTCGACAAGGGCGAGCTCTGCGACGATGCGAATACCAATTCCAATGACGGATGTTCTTCGTCTTGCAAAGTCGAAACAGGATGGGTGTGTGCAGGAGAGCCAAGCAAGTGCCATCCCATCGTCTGCGGTGACGGTTTCGTCGATAAAGGCGAGCAGTGCGACGACGGCAACGCGCGCAGCGGCGACGGGTGCGATTCGGGATGTGGCGTTGAAGTGAACTGGACCTGCAGCAAGACTTCACCGAGCGCCTGCAAAAGCGTTCCCTTCACCATCAAGCTGAAGCCAAATGACGGTCGACAGGCGAAGAGGAATCCGTATCTCGGTACGCTTCGCTAATTAAAAGATGATCTTGATGAACCGGCGCTTGCCCACTTTCAGGATCCCCTCTTCCACCTGAGCCTCGAGCGAGGTGATGACATTGTCGTTGATTTTCACCGCACCTTGTTCGAATAATCGCCTAGCGTCCGATTTGGATGAAGCGAGGCCTTCCTTGACGATGAGCTCGAGGAGCCCGCTCCCCTTACCCGCGCGAACCTCTCGCACATCCTCCGGGGTTCCCCCCTGAGAGAATACCTCCTGAAACGATCGCTCCGCTTCGGTTGCAGCTTTCTCCCCGTGGTAGAGCGTCACGATCTCGCGGGCGAGGCGCATCTTGAGTTCTTTGGGATTCGTTCCGCTCTTCAGCGCTTTTTCCGCTACGCGTATCTCAGTCATCGGCAGGTCCGTGACGCACTCCATGTAGGTAAGGATGAGGTCGTCTTTCACTCGCAGGACTTTTCCGTACATGTCGTTCGGTTCATCATCGAGGTAGATGCAGTTGTCGTACGTCTTGCTCATCTTGCGGCCATCGGTGCCTTCGATGAGCCTCGTTGTGAGTATGAACTTCTCGCGCTTGCCGAATTCCTTCTGCAGAGTGCGGCCGCAGAGCATGTTGAAGAGTTGATCGTTGCCCCCTACTTCGAAGTCGACATCGAGCACGACCGAGTCGTACCCCTGCATGAGCGGGTAGAGGAATTCGTGGACGCCGATGGGGTGATTTTCGGAGATGCGCTTGCGGAACATCTCGCGGTCGAGCATCTGCTGGACTGTGAAACTCGACGCGATCTTCACGATATCGTGGAAGTTCAATTTCCCGAGCCATTCGTGGTTGTAGACGATTTCGACTTTTGAGAAGTCGAGGATCTTGGAAGCTTGCTGCTTGTAGGTCTGAAAGTTTTCCTCCACCTTCTCCTTCGTGAGCGGCTCGCGAAGCTGATCGCGGCCGGATGGGTCGCCGATCATTGCCGTGAAACTTCCCACGAGGAAGATCACGTGATGTCCCGCATCCTGAAACGCTTTGAGCTTTCGCAGCGGCACGCTGTGTCCGATGTGGAGCTTCGCTCCGGTCGGATCGATCCCGAGGTAGAGGCGCAGCGGCTTTCCACTCTTGAGTTTATCGTCGGCGAGATCGCGGGGCACGACCGTCTCGACGGCGCGGTTCAGAAGTTCGGTGTCGGATGCCATAGCCAAAGAGTAGCAGGAGGGAACGTCGCGCAACAGGGCGCGGCGCGGTGTCATCTCGGGAGCCGCTTCGCTACACTGTCGTCATGGCCGATTGGCTCGTCTCTCTGCCGGAACGTCTCGATGTCTTTCTCTCTCTCGAGGGCAGGATGCTCAGTCGGACGAAGGCGCAGTCGGCGATCGAAGATGGGAGGGTGACGGTGAACGATGCCGTCGTAACCAAATCCGCTTTTCGACTGCAGGAGGGAGATCGAGTCGTGGTATTAGAAGATGATGCTCCACTTGAGAATTCCGGGATCGAGCCAGAAGATCTAAAGCTCAATATCCTTTATGAAGATCGCACCTGTCTTGTGATCAATAAGCCGGCGGGAATTGCGGTGCACCCCGGCGCGGGGATGGCGCCCGGCGAGAAGACGATCCTCCACGGCATCTCGTTCCTCTTCGCGAAGCAATCTCTATCCTTCTCCTCCGAAGCTGTGTTGGTGCATCGTCTCGATCGCGACACGACCGGCTGTTTGCTCATCGCCAAAGATCCAGCGTCCCACCATTTTCTCCAGGAGCAATTTCAGACGCGCACCGTGACGAAGCAGTACCTTGCGTTGGTGTCGGGTATCCCCTCCTCCGTCGAGGCGATGATCGATGCTCCGATCGGCCGCAGTGCGTCGAATCGGACGACGATGTCCGTGCTCGCGAACGTCGATGCACGGGAGGCGCAGACGCGGTATCGCGTGCTCGGGAGCGCCCACCACGTTTCTCTTCTCCTCTGCGATCTCCTCACCGGTCGGACACACCAAGTGCGTGTGCACCTCGCCGCCATCGGTCATCCCGTTCTCGGCGACGGTACCTATGCTACCGATCGGAGCGCGGGGCTGGCGGAGGAACTCGGCATTCACGGGCTCTGTTTGCATGCATGGAAGCTCACGTTCGTTTCACCGCTCGATCGCAAGACTCATGCGGTGACGGCTCCCCTCCCCCCGGTGATGGTGCGCGGGATCGAGACGGCAGGAATTCCGTGGGAATCTTGAGGGGAGATATTGCGCCTTGCGCATTCCGCCTATACTGGACTCATGTATCCCGAGAAACCCGCGCCGACACAGCTGCCCATCCTCAAGCCGATCATCGATCGGTGGAGTCCGCTCGCTTTCAGTCCGAAGAAAGTCGAACAGGAGAAGATCGATCTCTTCTTCGAGGCGGTGCGCTGGGCGCCTTCGAGTTTCAACGAACAGCCCTGGCGCTTCCTCTAT
The DNA here is from genome assembly GCA_903822115.1 of uncultured Candidatus Peregrinibacteria bacterium. Lineage (GTDB taxonomy): Bacteria > Patescibacteriota > Gracilibacteria > Peribacterales > Peribacteraceae > CAIKAD01. Next base: position 23,448 of record CAIJNU010000047.1, on the reverse strand, counting down.
GCCACTCGGGACGATGGGGACGATCGTATGAAGGTGGAGTCGCTCCTCGTGCAGGGCAATAAGTGGGCGAAGGAGGCGTACATCCTGATGGTGACGTTTGCGAAGAAGACGTTTGCGGCCAACGGCAAGGAGAATCCTCATGCGCTCTACGATCTCGGGTGCGCCTGCGGATACCTCGCGCTTCAGCTCCCCTCCCTCGGACTCATCTGTCATCAGATGGGAGGATTTCTCAGAGATGCATCGAACAAGATCCTCGGTGTTCCGTCGGATTACACTGCGGGAACGATGATTGCGATCGGCTATCCCGCCGATCCGACGCTCTTACCTCAGGAGCTCCTCGATCGGCAGAATGCGCCGAGGGAGCGCATGCCGCGACGCGAGTTCGCGTTTCGGGGGAAGTGGTCTTCGTAAGGTAATTGGTTTGTCTCTCACGCCTTACTTCTGATACGTGACGGTGAAGTCCAAGGCGTCGAGGATTTTGCCTGTGCTGTCGCGCGCCACGATGTGGTAAACGTTCTTGCCGGGCTTGATGGTACGAAGCGACGGACTTGCGAGATAGTTCCAGTACGTCTTGCCCGGTGTGTAGAGTCGCAGTTGGTAATCATTCACCCACATCGATGCCGTGTGCGCCGACGTCGTCCCTTCCAGAACGAACCCCGTTCCCGTCGCGACGAAATCCGGCAGAACGGGAGCGCCCGTCACATGGAGGATTCCCGGCGTGAGGGGGGCGTTCGTGGGGAGGCTGTGCAGATTGAGGAGGCCGGAGGGCGAGGAGGACGAGACGGAAGATGATAGTGAGGACACGACGTCCTCGGTGCCGGGACCGTGCAGGATCGTGATGACGGCGGCGGCGCTCTTATTGCCGTTGGCGTCCACGGCGTACACGTTGAAGACATTGGAGCCGTCGATCATGTTTCCGAGCCTCATGCTCGCAAGGTAACTCCAGGTGCCCCTCGACGGATCGAAGAGCTTGAGCTGGTAGTCGTTCACGAAGATCGTCGCGGCGTTCGCTGGCGATGTTCCTCGGAGCACCACTTCATCCTGCTGTGTTCGGTACGTCTCCCCCGTCTTTGCCGGAGCGGTGATCGACGGAGGCGCGATGAGCGAGCTCCCCGATGCGCTGACCCCCTTCTTCACCGTGCGGTGCGCTTCTGCGAGCGTGCTGCCCTGCGCGTCGAGTGCTCGGATCGCGATGTCGAACGTATCACCGGCCGGGAAGGCGAGATCTTGCGAGAAGGAGTGGGTGTCATCCGAGAGCACCGCGGGATGGCCGTTCACATTCACTGCGATGACGCCGCTTCCCACATGTCCCTGCACTTTCACGGAACTGGCGTCGATCGTGGCGCCTTCGGCCGGCTGGTCGATCGTGAGCGTATCCGTTCCGGAAGACGTAAGGGTGGGGTTCGAGCTCGCGGTTCCCGCTTGCTCGCGGCTGGAGAGGAGAAAGGGCAGGGAGAGCGAGGCGAGATCCAGCGGCGAACGGTAGCTGTAGAGATCGTTACTCACGTTCTTTAGATCCGATGGCAAGATGAACTGCTGTCCTTCGCCAATCGTGATGTCGGAGTGCCCCTTGAACGATACGGTGATGCCGGCCCCTTCGGCGCGGAAGACGAGCAGCGAGGTGGGCGAGAGAATCACTTCGGCATTGGACGGGAAGGAGTATGACAGAATGGGTGTGATGATGGAGCGCTGCGGGGCGGAGGCAGAAGCGGGGAAGCGAACCCAGAGGGAGCCCCTTTCCAGCGAGAGGCTGATGGCGGAGGATTTGCCCTTGACGCTCTCCTTGATGGTGACATCCGTATTGGCATCGAGCCGGCAGACGGAGGTTTCGAAGAAGACGAGCGACGCGTTGCCGGTCGGTCCCGTGCTGAGCTTTTCCTGCGGGAAGAGCTTCATCTTATCTTCCGCTTGCTGTGATTTTCCTCCTTGCAGCATCACGCTCACGATGCCCGTGTCTTCGACGCGCAGCGTGGCGGGGAGCGTCTCTCCGGCATTTCCCCATCCGAAGAACCGCAGCGTGGCGGGCACGACGAAGTAGAGCACGAGGATTGCGACGATGCCCCACACGATGATCCGACGCAGTCGCAGCGACTTTTCGGGGGCGGGATAGTACATGCCGCGGCGGTGTCGATAGTGCACGAGCATGAAGGAGAACATGGTAAAGCGGCGAGCTGTCTTAGGGCAAGCTCTTCCTTATCCTCATATTAAACAATCGCGGCGAGGCGCGGGTCTCGTGGGCCCCGCGCTGAAGCCGCACCTTGTAGGGAAAAGAGAGTCCGTGAGAGAAAAACCGCCTGCCCTGAGCGCAGTCGAATGGGTAGGTTTGTCTCTCACGCATATTTCACATACAGACTCTTTCGACTTCTTCTCTGGTCGTGATCTTCTGCTTGATCATCTCCTCGCCCCATTCGCGCATCGTCTTGAACCCTTCCTTCTTCGCAATTTCGAGAATCGCCTGATTGCTTTCGAATGAGAGGATGCACTGCTGGATGGCTGGCGTAGCAATGAGCAACTCGGAGATGCAGACCTGCCCGCCGTAGCTGGCATTGGCAGACGGATCGCATGTCGCACCTTCCTTAGCGCACTCGGGTGTGAGGGTTCGCACGAGACGCTGGGCGAGGATGGCACGCAGTGCCGGCGCGAGCGTGTAGGGGCTGACGCCCATCGAGAGCAGGCGGTGCACCGCTTCGGTTGCGGAGTTCGTGTGGAGAGTCGAGAGGACGACGTGGCCCGTGAGCGAGGCGTTGACTGCCGTCTGCGCCGTTTCAAGATCGCGGATCTCACCGACGAGGATGACATCCGGATCATGGCGGAGGATGGAGCGCAGGCCGTTGGAGAAATTGTAATCGTGATCGGGATCGATCTCGCTCTGGGTGATGCCGGGCAATTCGTACTCGACAGGATCTTCCAGAGTGATGATGTTTCGCTCCTTGCCGATGACCGTGGAGAGGAGAGCGTAGAGCGTCGTGGTCTTTCCCGATCCCGTCGGGCCCGTCACGAGGATGAGGCCGTTGGGGAGTTCGACGAGCTTCTGCAGTTGCTCCCTCACCGCACCCGGGAAGCCGAGCTTCTCGAGGGGGATGATGCCATGTGCGGGGTCGAGGAGGCGCAGCGTCAATGCTTCGCCGAAACGCGAGGGAATGGTCGCGACGCGGACGTTGACGACGCGATCGGCACTCTTGAAAGTGTACTGACCGTCCTGCGGAATGTTGGTGACGTTCATCTTCAGCTTCGATTCGAACTTCACGCGCCGCATGAGCTCATCGAAGTGCACGCGCGAAATGCGGGCGAGCGGGAGCAGAACGCCGTGGAGGCGCCACTCCAATCGCACCTCGTTCTTCTCGGGCGAGAGGTGGATGTCCGAGACGCCTTCTTTCACGCATTCGTCCTGCAGCACGCGAAGGAGCGTCTCCCCGTCCACTGTTTGGAAATTGATGTTCATTTCGTCTCCATTATATCACGGAATGCGCCTCTGTGGTATGCTCGGTTCCTCTGGAAAGAAGGCCGAAGGGCGACGTTTTCGTGCCTTCAGGCACCCTTGTATGGCACTGCGCATCTCCACCCATTCCTCGGAAACCCGCAAGAAACAGTCGCTCCTCAGGCGAATGTCCATCGTGCACGGGGTGCTCGTTGTCGCGCTGTTGATCATCATCGCGCGCCTCATCGATCTCCAGATCATTCACGGGAGCGAGTACCGTTCGCTGGCTCAGGCGCAGCACTACGGCGGCGTCGTTCTCCCCGCGAAGCGCGGAGAGATTCTTGCGCTCGACAGTCGCACGGGCGAGACGAACATCCTCGCGACGAACACGACGCTTGACGAGGTCTACGTGGATCCGCTCATCACGACCAATCCCACTGCGGTTGCGGAGTCGCTTGCCGATATCCTCCTCACCGATGATTTTCACAAAGCTTGCACCGCGGGTGATCAGATGGTTTGTCCGCGCGAGCTTCAGTTTATCTATGCCACGGCATTCGATCCTCTCGCGCAGTACAAACTTCTCCATACGGGTGCACTCCTCGAGCCTCTTCCCGCTACCGGCATCCCTCCGACGCAGCTCCTCCGTCTGCCGGACATCGTAGAGGCGAGACGGCTCTTCGCTCGCGACATAGAGCAGAGGATTTCCGAGAAACGCGTGACGTTCGCGCCGATCAAGTACGGAGCGACGAAGGTGGAGATGGCGACGGTGATCCAGATGCAGATTCCGGGTGTCGAGGTTTCGATCGATCAGAAGCTCATCTCCGCGAACCCGGAACTGGTACCGCAGTCTTCCCTCTCAGCCGTTGCGCACGGACTCGCCATGGCGCTCGATATGGATGCGAGCAAGATCGAGGATCTGCTGCGTTCCCGTCCGCTTCGCTACATCTCTGTGATGCGACACCTCCCACCGGAGCTCTCCCTGAAGATTAAGGAGGCGCAGCTGGATTCGTACAAGCAGGCCGTCGCGATGATGCAGGGGCAGGGGAAGAAGGAAGGAGTGCAGCAGGTGGATTATCCCCTGCGCTCCGTCGCGCTCCTCCCCGAGCACTGGCGCTACTATCCCGACGGGACGCTCGGCGCGCAGGTGGTGGGATTCCTCAACACGAACTCGGAGCCCCAGTATGGGATTGAGCGTACGTTCGATGTGCAGCTGCGAGGCCAGCAGGGATTGATCAATACGGTGAGCGACCCGCACGGCGGACAGATCCTCACGGGCGAGCAGACCGTCATTCAGCCGAAGGATGGCGATACGGTCGTCCTCACGATCGATCGCAACATCCAGAAGCAACTCGAGACGATTCTCGAGAACTACGTGAATCACTACCGTGCCGACAGCGGCCAGGCGATCGTCATGGATCCGTACACGGGTCGCATCCTCGCGATGGCGAATGCTCCCCTCTTTGATAGCAATGACTACGCCGTCGTTTTCGAGAAGGTTCCCATCCCCATCGATCCCGTGACGCGGCAGAAAGTCGTCGTGGAAGTCTACGATCCCGCGAGCAACACCCGCATTGTGAAGGCGTACATCGATCAAGTGTTCACGGCCTCCGGCCGCACGCTGCTTCCCGACAAAGTCCAAGCCGAGCTCTCCGGCCTCGAGAAGCTCTACGATCTCAAGGATCTCACGCACTACTACCTCTTCATCGGTCCATATCTGTCGATAGAGGTATTCCCGACGGATGATCCCGGCATCTGGCTCAAGTACAAGAATACGGTGGGCGTCGGATCCTACTTAAATCGTGCCGTTCAGGAAATCTACGAGCCTGGGAGCGTCATGAAACCGATCATCATGTCCTCCGCGATCGATCAGGGCGAGGTGGTGCCCGAGGATACGTACGATGACAACGGACCGGTGACGGTGGATCAGTACAAGATCGACAACAACGATTTCAAGCACTACGGGCACGTCACGATGACGAATTGTTTGGAATTCTCCATCAACACCTGCATGACGAGCATCGGCTTCAAGCTCGGGGCGAAGTTGCTCTATCGCATGATCGAGAACTTCGGTTTCGGGAGCATCACGGGTATCGAGATTGAGGATGAATTGCCGGGAGAGGTACGTCCGTGGCGCGAGTGGAGCCGCACACTCCTCGCGACGACGTCGTTCGGGCAAGGACTCTCCGCGACACCGCTTCAGGTGATCACGGCGTGGGGTGCGCTCGCGAACGGCGGGCAGCTCATGCGTCCGACGATTATCGATAGCGTCATCCACGAAGACGGCACCGTCGATAAGACGCAACCGCACATCATCAGTCAGGTGATCACCAAACAGACATCGGAGACAATCACGGCGATGCTCGCCGCTTCCGCGACGTACGGATTTGCAAAGAGCGGAAAAGTCGCGGGGTACCGCAGCGCCGGCAAGACGGGAACGAGTCAGATCGCCGGGCCCGGCGGCCGGTACATCACCGGGACCGGCTCCACCTTCGCGACGTATGCCGGCTACGCTCCTCTCAATCATCCCCGCTTCGTGGTGCTCGTGAAGCTCGATCACCCGCAGAACTCCATCCACGGCGCCGTCGCCGCCGCCCCGGTCTTCCACGACATTGCGCAGTACCTCTTCAAATACTACGACATTCCGCCGGATGAGAAGTGAAGAATTGGTTTGGAAAACAGGGAGTTGACGGCGAAGAAAGTTAGGGAAAGAATGCTTTCCAAATTCCTTCCCTCCAATTTCTATGGGTCATCACAACGTACCTGCTCCGGCTTCAGTTCAAGAACTGACTGACTTTCCCAAGCTCGATGCTGCTGTAGAACAAAGAGTTCGAGCGTTCTGGCGCGACGGTGCTGATCGCATTCAGAAATTGGTGATGAAGGATGTGGCAGGCGGTAAAGTGGATACACAGCTTGTTGATGGACATCTCACACAGGAGGTTCGCAAACTTGTTAAAGAACGGTTAGATACTGCGAGGTATTTAGAACTTGGGGGAGGATCAGAGCAACCAAATCATGTACCTGAGGGCGAAGCGGCATTTGTTCGTATTCAAAGGGCCGGCTCGTTGGGCAGCGTTGCCCTTATGAGAACTACTATTAATGGTCACGAAAGACAGATAGCGGTTCCTGCAGATCGAAATGGAGGAAGGTTTCCGACAAAAGTAGGCGAAAGAGTGAGAGTGGTTGTCTTGAAAGATGAGCCGAGAGTTTTGGGGGATGTAGTCGGACAGCTTGTTTGGTGAAAGATCCTCCTCACTTCACCGTCACGCTCTTCGCCAAATTTCGTGGCATGTCAGGATTCTTCCCACGCGAAACGGCGAGGAAGTACGCGAGCACTTGGATCGGGATGATGTTCACGATGGCCTGTGCGGCAGTGGCGTCGGGGACGCGGATCCATTCGTCGAACGCGTCGGATCGCTCCGGCGAGATGCCGATGATGTAGCCCCCGCGCGACTTGAGCTCGATGGCATTGGAGATGCTGTCCCCTTCCACCTCGTCCTTTCCGATCAGTGCGATGCAGGGAGTCCCTTCCTCGATCAGGGCGATCGGTCCGTGCTTGAGCTCGCCGCCGGCGAATCCCTCGGCGTGGATGTAGCTCACCTCTTGGATCTTGATCGCGCTCTCGAGCGCCATCGGGTAGTTCCAGCTTTTTCCGATGATGAAGATGTCGCGCTTCGCCGAGATCTTCTCCGCGAGCGTCTTGAGGCGTTCGATGTAGCGCGGATTGAGCAGGTCGTTGATGGCGGCGGAGGTCTCGAGGAGCAGGGTCTTTCCTTCCTGCAACTTCCCCGCGAGCGCGTAGGCGATGAGGAGAAAAACGGCGAGCTGGCCGGTGAGCGCTTTGGTGGAGGCGACGGCGCGTTCGGGGCCGGCATTGATCCGAAGCGCATAGTCGGCCTCGCGCGCGATGGTCGAGCCCTCGTTGTTCACGATAGCGAGCACTTTGGATCCGGCGGACTTCGCGACGCGCATCGCCTCGAGTACGTCGGCGGTCTCGCCGCTCTGGCTCACGACGATGAGGAGACTCTCGGGCTTGAGGAAGTGATGGAAGAGCTTAAACTCGCTTGCGGGCGCAACGTTCACGTGCGTCTCGGCGATGACGGAGAAGAAGTACTCTGCGGCGAGACATGCCTTTGCAGCCGTTCCGCACCCCACGAGGAACGTGCCCTGCGCCTCGCGAATGGCTTTGGCCAGCGTCATGATCTGCGCATCATCTTGGTTAACCGCCCTGGCCACGCTTTCCTTCTGATCCATAATCTCTTTAAGCATGTAGTGCTCGAACGCACCCTTCTCGGCCTGCTGCTGCGTCCACTGAATTTCGATTTCGCGCTTTGGTCGCTCCTCGCCCGTTCGGATGTCCGAGAAGAAGATACTTTTGCCGTCACTCACGAGCATTTCGCCGTCGTCGAGGTACTGGACGGTGCGCGTCTGATCGAGGAAGGCGGGAATGTCCGATGCGATGAAGTACCCTTCGACTCCGCTCAGGGCAGGTGCATGCTCCCCTTTCCCGCGCTTCACTCCGACGATGAGCGGCGAGCCGTTGCGCGCGGCGACGAGCATCGCGGAGGCGGCATGAATCGCGACAACCGCGAAGCGACCGTGAATCTTCAGGCACGCGGCACGGACTGCGGCGGCGAAATCCTTCGTCGTCTTCATCTCCTCTTCTATGAGGTGCGGAATGATCTCGGTGTCGGTCTGGGAGACGAACGTATGTCCCTTCGCCGCGAGGTCACGCCGGAGATCTTCGTAGTTCTCGACGATCCCGTTGTGGATGACGGCGATCTGTTTGTCGCAGCTCGTGTGAGGGTGCGCGTTGAGTTTCGTCACGCCGCCGTGCGTCGCCCAGCGCGTGTGCGCGATCGCGAGCGAGCATTCATCGGAGAAATCCTCGCTCCTCACATCACTGATTTTTCCGATATCTTTGCGCACGGAAACCGAGCCGTTGCTCTTCCACGCCACACCCCAGGAATCGTAGCCGCGATACTCCAAATTCTTGAGCCCCTCGACCACCACTTTCCCCGCGTCCTTTCGGCTTCCGATGTACCCGAAGATACCGCACATAGACCGCTATTGTATGCGGGAATTCGCATGGGTCAATGTCGCTTCCGAGATTCGGATCGACTTCCAAAATGGCATGAAAATTGCTATAATAGTGACCTATGAACACACTCACCTTAACGGCGGACGAGAAGAAGGTTTACCTCACGCTTCCGGAATCTCTTCGCGAGGGGTGGCAAATTTTGGACGAAACGCAGACGAGTTATGAGACGCTCGAGGCGCTTGAGATGCGCATCGAGATCTCACCTCTGCGCCGCCATCCGCTCCTGCAGGAGTACCTTAAGCGTTTTGAGAAAGGAGAATCCGTCGAGAAACTTCCACTCCCCGATCTCTCTCAGGAGGATATGGGAGAGTTCTTCTTCTCGATTGGTGCACGAGGAATGACGGAGCTCATGAAGTCTGTGCTCGGGAATGTGAAGACGGATGACGATATTCGTCTCCTCTCCTCCATCGGCGAGATGCGACACAAGCTCTTGGAAACAAACGCTTCTATTTCTTACGTCTAATTCTATGCTTCGCACAGCAAACCCTTCTAGTCCTGAAGCTTCCTCTCGTGTTCCCGCTTTCAGTAATCGCGAGGACCTCGTTCAATACCTCTCGACAGAAGTCGGAGAGGATACGTTGGTTCAGCTCGAGAAAGCGAAGACCAATACCGATCGCCGCCGCCTGCTCGTCGATGCGCTCCATAGGAAGCATCCGGAGATGAACGGCAGAGCCGAGAGGGTTGCCGACCGTCTCCTCCTCAACAAGCAGGAAGTGGAGAGGAAGGAGGGGTGGTTCACGTGGCTCGTGAAGGCTCCGTTCCGTGCGATGGGATGGGTGTGGCAGAAGATGAAGGAGCATCCGTACATCACGGCTGCGGCTGTGATTGCACTGTTGTACTTCACGGGAATTGGGTCGTCCATCATTGCGAAGATTCAAGCTTGGCGCGCTGCTGGATACGATGCAGCCGCTGCTCGCATTGGCACCAGTACCATTACACCTGCGGCACCTGCTGCACCGAACTTGCTTCCTCCAGGAGTCACTCATCTCCCTGTTCCTCCTCCGCCAGCAGCACCAGCGGTACCGGGCAAAATTCTGTAAATTCAATACAAATACTTTCCCAACATTCCCATGGTCGAACAGCCACACACACAACCGTCAGTGCCGGACATAGCTCCGGACAAGCGCGATCAATTGCGCGAGCTTCTTCCAGAAGAAGTGCTGGGTGCTGAAAGTCGTACACTACCAATAAAGTTTCAAGAGCTGGAGGAGATCATTGCTGCCATTCGGAAGGATGGAAAAGTGTCTGAGAATGAGGTTTCTCCTCTTCGTGTGGCAAAACTACGCGAAGAGATGATTACGATGCAGGACAGATGGAGGAAGCTTCAGGGAAAGACTGATAAGCAGTCTCAAGAGGAGAGGAATGACATTGAGCGGAAATGGAATGATACGGCTGAGCAAATTGGGGAAGAAATTGTGTTTCTTAATACTGTTGCTCTGTTTGGCAAACTGCAGGGCCGGTACTTCGCAATGAAGAAACAAATGAAAGGGCAATTCAATGCGAATGTGGTTCTGGGGACTGAATCAGCTCAGGGAGTTGCCGAACAGAAGATGCAACAGCAGTGGAACAATATTGAGCAGGGATTGCGAGAGCGCGCTGCCATTGTGACAGTGAAGGAGCAATACAATGACGCACTCGAGGGCAAAATGACTTGGGAGGCTTTCCATTCCTCAGCGCAAAAGATCTACAAGGAGGTATTTCACGAAGATATTCCTGCTCTCGATATCCTACGTGATCCTGCTTCACAGCGCGTGCAGGGTGAGAGGTTCTTCTCCAGAGATTTGCGCGGCAAAGAACTCACGATCGTCGATCGCATGCGTGCCGAGATGCACTACACCTCTCCCGAGCTCGTGAAGGCAGAGACGCTGTATCGCAACTTCATGTATGCCTCCGTTTCGACTCCAACGACGCCTGAAGATCAGAAGAGAGTGGATGCCGCAAAGGGCGCGGTTCTCGAGGAAATGAAGAAATTCTGCCAGGCGAATATCGATGACACGAATCCCGATGTTCAGGCAACAGTTAGAGCGATGCTGGAGATCGTCAACAAGGGTTCGACTGCAGTGACTGCCGATGAGATTGTTCGAGCCTTCAGCACACTACCGAAGAAGAAGCCTGAGAGTGCAGTACTTCTTTCGCAACTCCTTTCTTCCTGGGCGACGCAGCTCAATGTGAAGAATGAACCTGAACGCAAAGCCTGCATGCAGGGAATCCACGCGACAATTTCAGATCTCTTCCACTACCAGGTGCTTGCGATTCGCGAGAACTCCGGATTCGAACACCTTCGTATGGCATATGAAGGAGGAGTGCCTCCGTCGCGGGAAGGAGACATTGCCGCATTTCGAACTCCAGGACTGAAGGAAGCTCATCGTGCGCAGGCACTCGTTCGCATCGCAGAGCTGCGCCAGGGGTTGGAGGGCTTTCAGAATGGAAAACAGGCAACTCCCCAAGACTACTTGCGGGATGCAGTAGGCAAACACGTCGTCGATCCCATCTACAGGCTATTCAAGAGCATCGATCAACTCGTTGGGCGCAACAAAATGACATCGGAAGATTCTGAGGGAATCGTTTCGATTCTCAAGGGGTTTGACATGAAGGTCATTGAAGACATGCGTACAGATCTCGAGGTGTATCAACTCTGCATCATGTCCCCAAACATGGCTCCCGAGAATTTGAGGGATATGAATCTCACGGAAGATCAAATTGCGAGACTTCAGTTGCGGTCAGACCTACTCCAGATGTCAGATACCACGTCGGCTCAGACTATCGTCGAGAGTGGAAGCAAAGAGGACCGTCTCGTACTGTGGCTTTGGCTCACCAATCGCATTGCAAAGGACACGGAACGCTTCGATCAGCAGAGTGGGACATTATTCCAGACACTCGAAAAGAATGGGGATCGAGCCTGGGCGAGGAAGGCGGAGCTCGATGAATTCAAATTGGCAATTCAGGATGCGTGGCGCAAACTTCTCTATGCGATCATAGCTACTTTCGCAGCCTATGAAGGTGGAAAACTGCTAGCGAAATGGCTCTGGAGCAGACATAAAACGAATGTCCTTGCGAACAAAGTCGCGAAGAAAGTGAATAAGGAGCAGGACGCACGACATGAGCAGACCAAAGAGGATATTGAATCCTTGAAGAGTCGCGTGCGTGTTCAGGATTTCGAGAGAGCAATTGAAATTGCACGTTCTCGTGGCATCAGGGAGATCGTCGATCCCAAAAATAAATGCACGTACAGAATTAATGAAACAGATGCGACAGTGACTGCGAATGATGGTTCTTGGGAAGTTCGAGTGAGTAATGGAGCGCTAGAGTCCGTGAGGGGCAGGGCGCCACAAACGGTGCTCGATGGAGCACCGGAAACTCTACGCAAGCCGATACTAATACTGAAAAATGATGGGATGGTAGTTACAAAAGCTGAAGTTCCTCCTCCAACAGTCCGTGCAGTGGACGGTTCATTCAATTCGGCTTCGGCGGAATCGCCCAAAGACAAACCTCTAGGAGCGGAAGTGCCTGAAGAAGAAACGGGTGGAAAGGAAGGGGGGAAACCCAAGGTGAAGTCAGGAGAAGGTGCAGAGTACAAGGTGGAACGGTTACCACGCTTGCCACAGAGACCACCCGTCGAACCACCCAGACTATCTCCTCGGTCGTTGCCGAAACCTCCTCCTCCGGAATTTCCAAAGATTCCGTAGATTTATTCTGAGTCTCTCAATACACATCAATGTCGGAAATCCCCTCTCAAAATCCGCAGAAGATTGAGCCTCCTCATGAACATGAGGAGAGCGGGCAGGAACTGGTGAGACAAGCACCGGAACAGAAAAAGCCATTACTGGAGAAGTTGCGCAAATGGATGGATCAAGCAGGTTGGAACGATGAGGATCGCAAGGTGACAGAAGAGTTTCTGTCTTCGTTTGAGCAGAGTAATTACGGCGAACCAGGCTCCTCGATTTTTGAGTCTGCAAAAAATATTGTTGATGCCTTGGTGTATCTCTCTGAAAAGGATCAAATAGATCCAATGTACAGAGGGAGCAACAATCCCCTTCTCCTCGAGATAAAGAAGGTGGTGGGTTGCGATCAGATATTTTCAGGCATTGTGAAGAATACGAGTCTGCGCAGAGACCTGCTTTCGGTGCCTCCCTCAAAAGTGCCGGAAGGTGTGTCGAAGGAGCTTCGTGATCAGCAGGCTTTCCTGACAGGACGTTTCAATCGTCTCTGGATGGATATCGATGCTCAGCGGACTGTCCCTCGTCCTCTGGAGCTTGGCAGGCTTGCAGAAGAGCTCCGAGTCTACGAGCGAGATGTTACGTCATACGAGAGAGCATGCGACACATTCACGCTTCCCCAGCTGCGCCAACTTTTCGAAGTACGCTTGAATGAGAAGCTGGCAAAGGAAGGAAGGCCGGCAGCGCCCCCCATGTCTGACAGCGAGTTCCAGAAGTACGTGGAAGATCTGGAGAAGCCACTCCCCAAGCCGAAGGCCGTGACGTCAGAATTCATTGCAGGAAGCAGTTCTCTGAAGCTCGTAGATGCGTCAAATCATACGTTCTTTTTCGAGAAGAATTCTCTGGTGATACACGGGTGGGACGGAAATGCGTGGATTGCGACGGTGGATAGAACAACGGGAAAAATATTTAAGGTGGAGACCTATGATGCGCAGGGGGAACCTCATCCAAATACAAATGCCAATACTCTGAAGGAGGTCCAAGATCTTGCTTCAAGGCTTACTGCTCAACCACCGGCATTGAACGGATTGGAACTCTCTACTGAGGATGACACAAATTGGAGCCAGTGGATGTCTTTGCACAGACAACTTCCCCTCATGGAGGATATATCAAAAAGCCTGCGTGCGTTGCGTGAAGGAAAGAAACTCTCCGATGTGGATCTCCTCATGGGGAACATGGCACAGTACAGTCTTGAGAGGGATCGTTACGCTCTTGCCATGGGAGCGGAGAAGGAATCAGATCAGCAGAGAACATATCGTAAGCACGTCGAGCTCGCTGCGGGCTTTGGTATCATCATCGGAATAGATAAAGGTTCCGAGCTCGCATGGAAAGGAATGAAGCTCGGGGCGGAACAGATGAAATTGGGGTATGCATACATCAAAACAATGCTCTCCTCTCGCGGGATTCCTTCGGAGAATCTTCCGCCGCCTGAAGTTGTTCTCGCCCAGGTAGAGAAGGCATCGGTCGGGCCGCTTAGCAAGCAGCTCTGTAATGAATTGTTCCATGTGAGTGCAATCGATTTCCTGCTGTATGCCTACATCATGTACTACAGCGAAGACAAGATGAAGGCGGCAATGGAGTTCGCTTCCTACTTTTTGGTCATGAGAGGTGTCGGTGCTGCTGGTACGTCGGCAGCGTGGTTCGCCACTCGCATTCTTCTAAGCTTAAATGTGGAATCAAAAGCAGCCCTTTTCATTGCGCGCCTTCCCGGACATCCGCTTGTGAAGCTCGCAGCAGCCATTGCAGTGATCTGGTTCGGCGCCGAGTGTATTCAGAAATTCACGGATAAAGTTGTGGATATGATTCCGGATAGTTATATGAAGAAGGATTTCGGAGATGCGCTCAACTCCGTGGGAACTTTTTACCTCGTTCCGCTTTCCGATCTGACCGAAGATCTTAAGATGCGGGACTGTGGAATCAAGGATGTGACCGATAATGCGTTCATGCCTTACCTCACGAAAAAATCAACGAATCTCGATACTGATTCCACAAAGAATCGTCCCTTCGTGAATCAGGGCGGTCGTGAGCCGGGGTTTACCACATTTGATGAAGATGACGCTCGAAGCATCTCGCATGATCATGAAACGTGGGATCGTGATGTCCAAAAAAGAATGGATGATCCGAACCTTCCGAAGCTCATGCAACGCGTCCTCTCACTGAAGCTCATCAATTTGTCTCCGGTGCATTGCTCCGCACTACCCGTAGAGAAGAGGAAGAAGCTCGAGCAGGAACTCATCAATCTGTCTTCTCGGGAACAGTGTGATTACGTTCGGATTCATTATCCTGATCTGTGGAAAAAGAACTGGATGACTAATCCCAAGGTTCGGATGTGGACAGCACAGGCTTTCACGGAGGCTTCAATGCTCCGCGCACGCGAGATCGAGTTTTTTAGGAAGCTCAGCGATGCTGGAGTTGAACTGTATAAAAAGGAAGATCATCAGCCGCTCTATGGATCGATTCTCGATTTCGTTCTGAGCAACGATACTCACCTCTCCTCCGTAGACACACTGGATGAACAGTTGGGTTGGAAGTTGGCAGGGAATGGAGAATACGGCGGGAATTCTCTCCATGATCTCAACGATCAGATTGAAAGCCTCAAAAAGGAAGATATTTCTAAAGAGTGGAAAGAACTCAGGAGAGACGTCGGAGCTTTCGCCCTCGAGATGAGCGCATACCGTCTCATGAATGTTTATGATCATGATACGTGGTTCGGAAAGGATTTTTCGACTTTCCATGATCAGACAAAAGCGCCGCCCCTGACGGCAATTGCGCGATCGGGGCTGGAGGAGAGATTGATCTACATGATGAAGCGGCGCGATGCGATGAAATTCGATCCTAAGCGGGAGGAGGCAACAACATATGCTGGCGATCTTGTGCGCTCGACGAGGCCGCCGAGCGAACTTCCTCTCGATAAAAATATTTACGAGTACATCAGCTACATTTTGGATCTTAGTGGAATGATCCAGTGGATCTCGGACCAGTTCACTGGAAAGGCCGAGGAGAAGGCGAGACTCAAAGAACTTCGGGAAGAATTGGTAAGATTGGCAGAGTCACTGGCAATGAAATTCGGCGACGTGAAGGTGAATCCCACTACTGCAAGACAATTGCGGGAAGCGCTTCAGCCCATCTATGAGATGGCATTGGCGAATGATGCTGGAACTCCTCCCACGCTCAAAGTTCTTGACGAGCTCAGGTGGCACTTGGTGCGGGAGAATGTTCGAAGAGACGTCCTGACCAATGAGCTCCTGCCCTATAACGAGAAACATCGGGCAGAACTGCCTTTCACATTTGAAGAGATGGAGACGTGGGGAGAAAAATGCAATGAGCTGTTCATACTGAGGACGCCGGTCATCCAGAGGGTCGGTAATGCCGCAGGAAAACTTGAGGATCGTGAATTCCAGTGGGCTTGGTTTCTTGATTCGTATGGAAAGGACTTTCCGGCGTATCAGAAATTCATGCAACACGCTGACTTCTACAAGAAGTACTTTGAGATTTGGCGGAAGAAGGGAGTGCCGTTCTGGGACTGTCGTCATCAGATTCAGGCTGCCGAGGAGTGGGATCGTATGGAGAGGCCCCCGTTCATAGACCAGTCAACCTTCTCGCTCTGGCAGCAGTCCGCTCAGAGTTCTCTCGAGACGAAGATGTCCACCGCGGTCGATCCGTTCCATGCCAAATCTTGGGAGACCACCCGCACGAGCCCCCTCCAATTTCCGGTTGTCACTCTTAGGAGGGGGGAGACGACAGCAAGTCGTCAGGACAAGCTTGTGAAAACACTCTTAGGACGTGTTGCCTCTGTGGATGCGGATGCGAAACCAGAGAAGATGCGCCCCTTTGTTTTGAAACTTCCCAATGCAAATGATGGTAAGCCGCCGAAGGTAACGAATTCTCGGCTGTCTGAACTTGATGATGCGTGGATTTCAAGAATCGAATCCATGAGCTCCGATCCACGGAATCGGGATTCGCAATGGGGTTCCAGCGAACCGCAAGATATCAATTTCCACTATTTTTCAGAAAAAAGGTCGTATGTTCCCATTGAATATATTCCTTCAGAATTCGCGTACGGGTCGATGATTCGAACATACGCACGTTCAATGATGAAATCGGAAAACAGAGCGAAGGATTTGCCATTCCTGATGCGCATACCTGGTTTCGATCCGTTTGATCCAAAACTGGAGGCCTTCTCCATGCGAGGCTTCTTCAGTTCGTATGGAAAATATAGATCTCCAAAGAGAGAAACGGACGATGTTCCGTTCGCCATAAAACAATTCAACATCAGTCCTGTAAGCGTCAGCCCTGTATTTGGGCAAGACCTGAATTTGATGCCTCCCTGGCACATCCAACAACCTCAAATCTCCAATATTCCTTTTCCGAGAAATAGTGCGCTGCCTTGGATAAAGTCTGATTTTTACAGTCAGCAATTATCAAAGGACATTCCTAGGGGGGGAAGATTTGGTTATGTTCGTGATCTCAGTGGGTTTGTTCCCCTTCATAAAGTGGTGGGGGACATTGATGCGTCCATAGCGATTAATGCAAAGGATCTCCCTCGCTTTCTCCAATCCCTGTTGAAGGACGATCTTCTGAATGAAGAAAGACTGAGCCAATTGGAGGAGCGCGTTGTCGTAATGGCCGACGTCACCGAGCCTGAAGAGAATAAAAACATCATTTCCTCCTTTAATGGGTCTAGTTCCCCATTACGTTGGTCTATTTCTCCATAGTGACGTAGCCATTCCAGATATTAACCTTCTCCTTGACCCTCCGTAGCTCTTTCTTTATGGTAGGCCGGTCATGCCTATCACGAAATCCGCCATCAAGAGCGTCCGGCAGAGTGAAAAGAGAAGGAAGCTTCGTCTGCCCTACCGCACGAAGCTGAAGACCATGAGCCGCAAGTTCATGGATCTGGTGAAAGAGGGGAAGAAATCCGATGCGCTCGCGATCCTGCCTCAGGTATTCAAGACGATCGACCTCGCCGCCAAGAGGAATCTCATTCATCGCAACAACGCAGCGCACAGGAAGTCGAGGTTGAGCAAGATGGTGAAGAATGCGTGAGAGACAAACCTACGGTTTTTCTCTCACGAGCTCTCTTTTCCCTATGCGGTGTCCTCAGGCGCGGGACCCACGAGACCCGCGCCTTCGGAAGGTTTGATTTGCATTCAAGAATTCCTTCTCTTGAAGTACGATGCATACATGCGTTACCTCGCGCTCGATATCGGCAAGAGACGGACGGGTGTTGCGTTCCTCGACGAGGAGACGGGCATTCCTCTGCCCCTCGATACGCTTCATCACACATCCGAGACGGAGCTCGTCACACAAGTCGCGGCGGTTTCTCGATCGAGGGACATTGCGAAAATTATTGTGGGATTGCCGCTGCTGCCTTCGGGTAAAGAGGGTGAACAGGCACACTATGTTCGTGAGGTCGCAGATCGCCTCATTCATGAAGGCTTCAAAGTGACATTTCTCGATGAGCGATACACAACGAAACAATCAATGCTATCCCCTATCGAAGCCAGAATTTCTTCAAAGAATACGGATGGCGATGCGGCTGCAGCCTGTGCGATTTTGAGTATTTTTGCGAGCTATTGACATAGAGATAATAGATAGTATTATTCTATTTGTATGCATTGCATGGCCATGTTTCTTCACAATCGAACAGGGAAGAATATCTGTGAAGACACGTCTATCCCAATGCACCGAGGATCTTTTGCTTCTGTCAATTATCTGGTAAAACGAGGGTTGTTTTATTTCCCCCGCCCTGCATGACCACTTCCGCCACTTCTACATCGGTTTCTTCGCAGACACAGGCGCAAAACTCACAGCTCTCTGTGAGCCTTCAGGATCTCCTGAAGAATTTGTTCATGGTGCTCACGGAGAAGGAAGTGACTGTCATCAAGAAGCGTTTCGCGCTCCTCGGACAGCCGAAACAGACGCTCGAGAAGATTGGGAAGCAGTTCAAAGTGACGCGGGAGCGTATTCGTCAGATCGAGAGCATCGCCCTCAATAAGCTCAAGAGAACCGTGCGTACGACGCGTTTGGACGAGGTGAACGATGTTGCCAAGAACACGCTTCGTCAGCACGGCGGTGTCATGACCGAGGACGAGATAATCTCGCTCGTGCTTAAGCGAATCGCGGGAAGCGCAACTGCGGACGGCGCGGTGTTGCGTCTCTCCTTCTCCATCGATCAGGAGATGAGTTCGACGGGACGGACGAATTCCTTCGTGCCATTCTGGAGACTTTCGTCGCTCCCCGCGGAGGATATCTCCCTCATCGTTGATAACATCGTGAAGATCCTCAAGAAGAGAAAGTCCTGCATGCGCGAAGAGGAAATCGTTTCCGCCATCCAGGCGCTTCACCTCTTTACCGATCGCGTGCCGAGCGCGGAACTCATCCGCAGCTGCCTGAAGATCGACGAGCGGCTTCGCGCCATCGACGAAGGCTGGGGACTGACGGAGTGGAGATTCGTCCGCCCGCGTTCGATTCGCGACAAGGTCGAAATCATCCTGAAGAAGACGGGCAAGCCCCTTCATTTCATGGACATCGCCAATCGCATCCGCGAGGCGCACTTCGATCACAAGAACGTCACGGTGCAGGCGGTGCATAACGAGCTCATCCGCTACCCGCAATTCGTCCTCGTCGGACGCGGCCTCTATGCGCTTCGCGAGTGGGGCTATGAGCCTGGGACAGTGGCTGACGTCATCGAGAAGATTCTCCAGGAGAAGGGTCCTCTGAGTAAGAAGGAGATCATCATCGAGGTCGCCAAGCAGCGCACGGTGAAGGTGGGTACCATCTCCCTGAATCTCCAGAAGATGCCGTACTTCACCCGCGTCGGTCGCGCGGTCTACGCGTTCGACTCAGCCAAGAAGGGCGCTTGAGTTTTCCCTTTCGACGATTTCGCGATATACTCTCTCCGTGCGAGTTCGGCGCGTCCTTGTCGTCGGTGTTTTCTTACTCCTGCCTCTCCTGGCGGTGGGATGCTGGCAGCGTACGCCGCGCGAAATTCCTACCGGCATCCAGAAGCTGACGGGCACCGTGAAGGCGACGGAAATCTCCGCGGTCAGGCGCGGCACGCACATTCTCGATCAGAATGGTACGACGCTCTACTATCTCGAGAGTTCCGTCGTGAATCTGCAGCGTTACGAGGATCGTGAGGTGCAGCTGGAAGGCGTGGTGGAGCCCAACACCGACCCCTCCGACATTCCCGTACTCGTGGTGTCGAAGATTGATGGTGGGCCGGCGACCGTTTCTCGCACATGGAGTATTCCTCCCCTCGGGATCACCATCGATACGCCGAATGATTGGCTCGGGAAGGTCTCGGGGCAGACGGCACAGTTCACGGCATCGGGCGCAGCCACTCCCACGCTCATGCTTTTCCTCGAAGGCGAAGATCGCCTCACTCAAGCGACGGACTCATCCCTCCAAACCATTCATGAGACGCTTGGACTCCATGACATTCTGAGGACGGTGAAAGCGGACTCGGGAGAAGAGCGCGCGGAGATCGATCTGCGCCCGGCTCTCACCGATCCCACGGCCGATGTCCTCACTCTTATCTTCTCACCTGCTACCGATCGCAACATGTCGGCCAAGGCTTGGACGGGACTCAAGGATGACATCCTGCGTTCCATCAAATTCCTCGGCGACTCGGTCTCCTCTTCTTCGTCCTCCAATTCCTCTTCTGTCAGTTCCGGTCTCCCGCCGCTCACGGGATCGGGTGTGGGTATGCCGTGTGGCGGACCTGCGGGAGTGCTCTGTCCCAAAGGGCTCTACTGCAATATCACGGATGTCCAAGCGAACGTCGGACACTGCCAGGGGTACTGAGGTGTACGATATTACACCACCATCGAGGAAAGCCTGAGGCAAGTGCTATTTTTTGACGTAAGCATTTCTTTGAATATGATGAGTGTACGTTCTTACACCTCGCTGTTCCTCTCACAAGCAGATCACACATTTGCTGCAGTGCCGACGGAAATAGACGAATGGCAATCGGAACGATCATCCCATTCTTCCTCTCTTCTCCCCCCTCTCCTATCATGGCGAAGTCTCACTCCCCCACTCCCGTTATGGATCCATCGACGAAGGCGAAAGCTCCTGCAAAGCAGGACAGCGCATCCATTAAATTTGATTCCGTGAAAGCCGCGCTTACCGAGATCAAGAAGAAGTATGGAGACGGTGCCATTATGCAGATGGGAGAAGTGCCCCTCACGCAGATTGCGCGCGTGAGTTCCGGATCGCTTTCGCTCGACATTGCGCTGGGTGGAGGTGTTCCGCTCGGCAGGATCATAGAGATATATGGACCAGAATCTTCGGGCAAGACCACACTCGCACTTCACTGCATTTCGCAGGTGCAGAAGAAGGGCGGGAGGGCTGCGTTTATTGATGCGGAGCACGCACTCGATATTAATTACGCCAAGAAGATTGGCGTGGATGTCGATCAATTGCTCGTATCGCAGCCGGATGACGGAGAGCAGGCTCTGGAGATTTGCGAGACGCTCGTGCGTTCGGCGGGAATCGACGTCGTTGTCATCGACTCCGTTGCCGCGCTCACTCCGCGTGCGGAGATCGAAGGAATGATGGGTGATTCGCACATGGGGCTTCAGGCTCGCCTCATGAGTCAGGCGCTTCGTAAGCTTACCTCCATCGTCTCCAAGACGAACTGCTCGGTGATCTTCATCAACCAGCTGCGCATGAAGATCGGCATTATGTTTGGCAATCCCGAGACGACGACGGGAGGCACGGCTCTGAAGTTCTATGCTTCCCTGCGCCTCGACGTACGTCGCATCGATAAGGTGCTCGAGAAAATTGGGAAGGGGGAAATTGAGACGAAGGATGGTCAGGAAATTGTCGGGAACCGCACGCGTGTGAAGGTGGTGAAGAATAAAGTTGCACCGCCCTTCCGAATTGCGGAATTCGAAATTCTCTACGCAACGGGCATCTCAAGGGCCGGGGAGCTCCTTGATCTTGGAGTGAAGTACTCCGTTCTCGACCGATCGGGCACGTACTACCGCTACGGCGAGGAGACACTCGGCCAGGGGCGGGAGTCCGCACGCCTTTTCCTCATTCAGAACCCGAAGATAATGGATAAATTGGAGGTGGAGATTCGCGCAGCGGCGGGAATTTGATTCGTCCAGTAGTTTTTAAGAGAAGAATATCTTGAGGATCGCATGGTCGATCCTTCTTCTCGATTTGTCATAAATTGTTCTTAATGGCTTATGGAAGCCAAAAATCTTTTTCCACCGAGGCTGCACATTACAGTCACATGCATGGAGAAAAGGAATTCGTGTTCTAGCCAGTCGTATCGCGTTACGGAGGAAGGGGGCCGACGTACAATTCCGCCCCTCAAGGAGAATAGGAGGTTCTTTCCCGGCCCTGACGCTCATGCCACCCCCCACTCCAACATCGATTCTACAGACGCAGCCGCACGCGACGGACGCGGAGCGTACCGTGCTCGGAGCACTTCTTCTCGACCCCGAAGCGATTGTCAAAGTGTCGGATCTCCTCGTTCCCGAAGACTTTTACGATCCGACGTATCGCATGGTTTATGCGGCGATCGCTCAGCTCTTCGCCGAGCATGAGGCCATTGACTTCGTGACCGTGTCGACTAAGCTTTCGGATAACAAGAAGATTCAGGATGTCGGTGGAAGCGCGTTTCTTGCCGATCTCGCCATGGGTGTGCCGACGTCGTCTCACATCTATCAGTATGCACAGATCGTAAAGACGAAGTCCGTTCACCGACGCATTATCGAGGCGGGTCAGAAGATCATCGGATTTGGGTATGAGGTGGAAAAGCCGGTGGCAGAGCTTCTCGATCAGGTGGAGCGTACGATCTTTGACGTCACGAACACCTTCATGAAGGACAAGTTCGTGCATATTCGCTCCGTGCTCGATGCGCGCTACGAGAAATTTGCTGAGCTGCACGAGGCGAAGGATGACAGCTTCGTGAAGGGAGTTCCGACGGGGTTTGCTGGTCTCGATCTGAAGCTCTCCGGATTGCAGCCCTCCGATCTCGTCGTCGTTGCCGCTCGCCCTAGCATGGGAAAAACAAGTTTGGCGCTCAACATCGCGCAGAACGCCGCCATTCGTTTCCACAAGACCGTCGGGATCTTTTCTCTGGAAATGAGCAAGGAGCAACTCGTCGATCGCCTCTTCGCGTCGATGCTCGGTGTGGATTCATGGAAGCTTCAGCGTGGGAAGCTCGATGACTCTGACTTCCAGAACATGGGGCCGATCATGGACGAGTTGAACAAGGCGAATATTTTCATTGATGACTCAGTGGCTTCTTCCATGCCGGAGCTTCGTGCGAAGGCGAGGAGGTTGCAGATGGAGCATGGACTCGATCTTCTCATCATCGACTATCTCCAGCTCATGAGTACTGGTAACAGCAGCTACGCCGGAAATCGCGTACAGGAGATCTCCGAAATTTCGCGTTCGCTCAAGCAGATTGGCCGTGAGCTCCATGTGCCTATCCTCGCCCTTTCCCAGCTCTCGCGCGCCGTCGAGACGCGTCCCGGCAATATTCCGCAGCTCTCGGATTTGCGCGACTCCGGTTCGATCGAGCAGGATGCCGACATCGTGCTCATGATGTATCGCGAAGATTATTATGAGGAGGACAGCGATCGTCCGGGCATGACGGACCTCTACATCCGCAAACACCGCAACGGCCCCACCGGCCGTATTGAGCTCCTCTTCAAGAAGGAGCAGATGCGCTTCTACGACGTCGACAAAGCCCACAGTTCGGCTTCGGCAAAGGACGATTGAGCGCGTCAAAGTAATTTCCCTTTCGGCTGACCGGAGGTACGCTACCATCGTTCCATGCCTGATGTTCTGGTTCACGTGAGGCCGGAAATCTCCCTCGTTGCGATTCTCGGATATGCGTTCCTCGCTTTCGCGATGGGGCTCTTACTGACGCCGACGTACGTGCGCTTCCTCAAGCGCAATCGTCTCGGAAAGCAGATACGCGTGGAGACCGTGGACGGTCGGGATCCTTCCATCTTTCGCCTCTTCCATGAGAAGAAGTTCGGCACGCCGACGATGGGCGGAGTGCTCATCTGGGGCTCCATTGCTCTGACCGTGCTGCTCTCGCGTCTTTTCGCTTTCCTTGGGCTCGTACACAATTCCCTTCTCCAGCGCGGACAGGTCTACCTTCCGCTATTCACCATGCTCGCATTCGGTGTGCTCGGCGCTGTTGATGATTACCTCAATGTGCGGGGTGTGGGGAAGAAGAAGGG
>CAIJNU010000046.1 GCA_903822115.1 uncultured Candidatus Peregrinibacteria bacterium | reverse complement strand
GAGAGTCGATCACATCATTCCAACCATTTCTTCTTGCCAAAGCCAAGGGAAGAGGACTAGGGTCGCACAAAATTCTGCGCATTTCCCTGACCGCGCATGAACATCTTCTCCAAGCTCTATTATCGGTTCCGCCGCGTGGTGAAAGCCATGAAGCTTTTTTTCCTGATCGCGGGGCCGGGCATCATCGTCATGGTCGCGGATAATGATGCGGGAGGGCTCACGACGTACACCGCGACGGGAGCGAAATTCGGGTACGGGCTGCTGTGGTTCCTCATCCTCCTCGGCCCCATCGCCTACTTCGTGCAGGAGATGACGGTGCGCCTCGGCGCCGTGACGAAACGCGGACATGCGGAGGCGATCTTCGATGCGTTCGGACCGTTCTGGGGATGGTTCTCGCTCCTGGATCTCGTCCTCACCGACTGGCTCACGCTCATCACGGAGTTTATCGGAATGACGGCGGCGCTGCGCATCTTCGGCATCCCGAGCATCGCCACGATCCTCATCGTCACCGTCCTCATGCTCATCATGGTTCTGCAAGGGAGGTACTGGACGTGGGAGAAAGTCGCCATCGTCTTCTGCGCGCTCAACCTCATCTACGTTCCCGCCGCCTTCATCGTCCATCCCGACATGCATGCGGTACTCCGGGGCGCCGTGATTCCCAGCTTCCCGGGAGGACTGACCGGAGAGATGTTCTTCTTCCTCATGGCAAATATCGGCACGACGATCGCGCCGTGGATGGTGTTCTTCCAGCAGAGCTCCGTCGTCGATAAGGGGCTACAGGAAAAGGATATCAAGTGGGCAAAACTCGATACGGCCGTCGGCGCGCTCTTCACCATCTTCGTCGCCTTCTTCTGCATCATCGTGACGGGGACGCTCCTCAAGGGAATGAATATCCAGAGCGCGGATCAGGCGGCGCGCATGCTCATGCCCGTCAGTCGTTACCTCGGTACCTTCCTCGCCATCGGACTCTTCGACGCCGGTTTCCTCGGCGCGATCTGCATTTCGCTCGCGAGCTCCTGGGCGTTCGGCGAGGTATTCGGTTGGGCGCACTCCCTCAACCAGAAGATCCGCGAGGCGCCGTGGTTCTATGCGTCGTACTTTCTCCTCATCTTCTCAGCAGGTTGTGTCGTCCTCATTCCCGGCGCCCCCCTCGTCCTCATCACCCTCTTCGTGCAGGTCATCGCAACCACGCTCCTCCCGGCCGCACTCGTCTTCCTCATCCTCCTGCTCAACGATGAATCGTTGATGGGCAAGTACAAGAACACGCTCTGGCAGAACATCATCAACTGTGGGATCGTGATCGTGATCATCGTGCTTTCGACGCTCTACTCCATCTCGGCGCTCTTCCCCGGACTCTTCCATTGATCCCATGGCTTCCGTTATTCACACCGCCGTTACGCGCATCAAAATCTTCGTGAAGAATCGCTCCGCGAAAATCTCCGAGATTAATCGGAAGTACGCCAATCCCCGCATCCACACATCCGGCGGAGTGAAATTTGCACTGCTCATGCTGCGCATCTATCTCTTCGTTCTCATCGCCATTCTCTTCTTCAAGTTCTACACTCTCCTCCACATATGAACGGAACGGATCCCAACATCGGCCGCGTCACCTACCTGACGGATATCCTCGGCGCCCGCATCAGCGCGCACGGAAAGAAAATCGGGAGGTTGTGGGATCTCGTCATTACGGAGGCGCAACCGTTTCCGGAAGTGAAGAAGATCGTCGTGAAGCGTCCGTTCGGCGATCACGCGCTCGTCATTCCGTGGGAGAAAGTGAAGCTCCTCAAGCGCAATGAAATCGTCGTCTCGATCGACGGGACGAAGGAGTACGAGACGGAGCTCCCGAAGGCGGACATCCTGCTGAAGGATCACATCCTCGACAAGAAAGTCCTCGACGTGGAGGATCGCGAGATCGAAGTCGTCTACGACGTGAAGATGCTCGCGAAGGGCAACAGTCTCCTCGTCACCGACGTGAACATCAGCCATTACCGCTTCCTCCGTCGACTCGGCATCAAGTGGTTCGCAAACGTCTACTACTGGATGTTCGGCAAGGATAAGGACAAGAAGATTCCCTGGAACTACATCCAATCTCTCCCCCCCGACATCGACAGCTTCACGGGAGATGTGAAGCTCAAAATCCTCAAGGAGACGCTCGCGGATATCCACCCCGCCGATCTCGCGGACATCATCGAGGAGCTCGACAGCAGGCAGCGCATCGCCATCTTCAACCAGCTCGAGCCGGAGAGGGCATCCGATACGCTCGAAGAGATCGAGCCCCAAGTGCAGCGCGATCTCGTTCCGGCACTCAAGAAGGAGCGCGTCGCGGAACTCCTGAATACGATGACATCGGGTCAGGCCGCCGACATTCTCGCCTCCCTTCCCCACGTTGAAACCAGCGCCATCCTCCTCGCTCTCCGCGTGATCAATCCCCGGCACGAACGCAAGATCGCCTCCATCCTGGAACATCAGGAGGAACAAATCGCGCACTTCACCACGACGAAGATCATCTCCCTCCCCCAGACGATGACCGTCGACGCCGCCCGCGAACACTTCAACCGCGTCGCCAAAGATCTCTCGGTGATCCTGTACCTGTACGTCACGGATGCGGAGGGGAAGCTCGTCGGCGTGATGGATTTGAAGGAATTCCTCCAAGCAAAGGATGACGCACTGCTTCGCGATATCATGATCGACAACGTCATCACCCTCGAACCGCACAGCACGCTCAAGGAGGCGCTGGAGCTTTTCTCGCGCTACGACTTCCGCGCCCTTCCCGTCGTCGATGATGCGGAGAAGCTCACTGGTGCGGTGCCCTACCGGGACGTCATGAATTTGAAGCACAAGTTCTTGGAATAATTTTCTTTCTGTTACAAAGCTCTTCTCTTTCTTTGTCAGAAAGATTGTCCTTCTTTCTCAAGGCGAGAAAGAAGGACGAAGAAAGCGCTCCGCGCACCAATGCTAACGTCATTCCATCCCCGATGATGAATAATCTTTTTCTTGATCTGTTCTCTTCGGAGCTATTCCACCCCGTGGTGCGCGGCTCCGGCTGTATTGGTGTGTGATGTTTTTGTGAGGGGAATATTTCTAAAATTCAATCTGCGCACCGTTGCCTATCTGCGAGAACGAGTCCTTGAAGATGGAGGAGCAGCTTTGTTTCGAAGAATTCACAGCACCGCTGTGAAAAAATTCTATTTAGAATCAAGCAAACTTCAGCGTCAGCATCACCGGGAGGTGATCCGATGTCAGCACATCCGGGAAAGCCGTCGCTTCCGCCGTCAGTCCTTTCGGGCAGAGGAAGAGATCGAACGGCTTGCGAGGCCGAATCGACGGATACGTCAGGTCGCGCTTGGGCCCCGCTATCTGTAGATCACACGCTTCGACGAGACCGCTCAACTCCTCCGTACCCCGGAAATCATTGAAGTCTCCGCAGATGATGGTGTCCCCTCTCCGGCCAACCATCTCCCGAAGTTCGTCGCACTGCTTCGCGCGCACATGACGATTGAGCGAAAAGTGCACGAGGAGAATGCGCAGTCCGTTCCCGATGCCGATGTCGTAGACAAGCTTCTTCGTCCCGTGACGGAAGAAGTGCTCGACGAACGGTAACTTCCTGAGGGAGAGCAATCCGTCCGCGCACGTGCGAAAAAGAGGCAGGGAACGCAGCCAACTTCCAAGCCCGTACTGATTGTCCGCCGTACGAAATGGATACGTCTTGATGCGAGGTAAAATGCCGCGCGCCTTGCGCAGCTCGAGCAGGCAACAGAGGTCGGGCTTTTCGCGTTCGAGCAACGACCGGATGGAGTGGCGAACCTTCTTGCGGACGGAGCGCGGCGTGTAGAGGTAGCGCGTAAAGCCGAAGAGGTATCCCGGAATCGATCCCCGCAGTCCCGTCGAGTACCCGATGTTCCAGAGCAGGACTTTGAATGTTGGTTTCTGTTCCATTGCTACATAGTTATTATACCACTATTTCGCTTCAAAGTGTAGCTACACGCATACACGGGATTTGCGGCATAGCGGAAGAAGGAGCCCCCTGCGGTTCCTTCCTCCTTTTCTCACTCCACGATCCCCCCTTTCACTTCTTTACGTTTGCAAGAGGAGTAACCCTCTCGCGCACGTATCGTATCGAGCGGATTTTAAGAGCAGATTAAGAACGACAATGTCAGGCGGCCGATTTTTTCTCTTTCGTCTTCTCCGCATGAAATGCGACGGTGAATTGCGTCCCGCTTCCCTCTTTACTTTCGACCGTTATGTGCCAATAATGCATGTCCGCAATGCGTTTGACGAGAGCCAAACCCAATCCATATCCCTCACTGCCGCGTGAGTGATCGGCTCTGTAGAAACGATCGAAGATGTGGGGAATGTCTTCCTGCGAGATGCCAATCCCCGTATCGGAAATGCGAAAACTCTGTTTCGTCAGAGTGACAGTCACGGCTCCATTCTTCGGCGTGTACTTGATGGCGTTACTGAGAAGATTGCCTACGAGATGATGGAGGAGCGCATCGTCGCCCAATACCGTCACACCGGGAATCAAAGAGGACTTAAGACTGATATCTTTTTCCTCAGCGAGCAGATGAAATTGCTCGAGACTGTTGCCAACGAGATTCGAGAGATCCACTCGCCTTTTGATCAGCGCCAGCTTCTCAATACGCGCAAGCTCGAGGAGCCTCTCCGTGAGGGAGGAGAGACGCTTCAAATCATCTTTGGCGGACACCAAACCTTCGCGGTAATTCTGGGTCTTGAGTGCGAGATCGATGGACGAACCGAGAATGGTGAGCGGGGTGCGCAGCTCGTGGCTCGCATCCTGTGTGAATTGTTCGAGCCGCTGCATCGTCTCTTCCGCCGGCCTGAGACTGCGCTTCGCGAAGTAGAGCCCGATGAAGAAAGTCAGGAGAGAGATGAGAGCACTCACATAGAGAAAGCGACCGATCCGATTCGGCAAATCCGTGATATCCATCGCCGTGCGATCCGCGATCTGAAAAAATCCATCGGGGCGTCCCGCCTGCACGATGGGCGCCGTGAGAATGCGGTACTCCTCCCCCTGAATGTCCTGATCGTGGAACGGTATTCCATCGTCCACGAAGAGCACCGGAGCCAGAAGCTCACTCGAATAGACGATATGACCCTGCGCATCCAGAAT
This sequence comes from uncultured Candidatus Peregrinibacteria bacterium, assembly GCA_903822115.1. Lineage (GTDB taxonomy): Bacteria > Patescibacteriota > Gracilibacteria > Peribacterales > Peribacteraceae > CAIKAD01. The sequence continues at coordinate 2,208 of CAIJNU010000046.1, read as the reverse complement.
TCGGGCGCGATCGCGTGACCTGGGACTGATGGCAGAAGACCATAGATCGGGCGGCATCCCCTCCAGATCCGTCAGAATATGCTGCCCCTCATGGAGCAAGCGACCATCATTGCTCTGCTGAACGGAACGGATGTCCGCAGTCAGGAATATCGCACCGTTGAGAAGCAGGAGAAGAACCACGAATGCCGTGAACAGCAGTGCCAACTGAATGCTGATCTTCTTGAACATGGCTCAGGAAGGAATGAAATATCCCTTGCCGGGAACGGTGCGGATGAGATCTCGTCCCAGCTTGCGACGCAAGTATGCCACATGGACATCCACCGTTTGAGAGAAGAGCAACTCATCGCGATCACCCCATACGTGCTCCAGAATCGCCGTGCGAGATTGCACGGTCCCCTTCCCACGCAAGAGAAACTCGAGGAGTGCGTACTCCTTCGGAGCGAGATCGACCGCCTTACCGTCCCGGCGAACCTCCCGCGTATTCGTATCGATGTGGACGGAACCGGCGGAGAGCTCGACACGCTGCTCCGCGACAGGACCGGTACGACGCAAGAGAGAACGAACGCGAGCCAGAAGTTCCTCAAGATCAAACGGCTTCGGCAGATAATCGTCGGCTCCGAGATTCAGCCCTTGAATAATCTCCTGACGCTTCCCTCGCGCGGTCAGCATCAGAATGGGCATTTTCTTCCCCTGTTCGCGCAACTCCTTGCAAATGGCAAAACCATCCATGCCGGGAAGATTGATGTCGAGGATGATGAGGTCAAACGGTTGACTCATCGCCCTCTCGTACGCGTCTCTGCCATCGTGAATAACCGTCACCGCATATGTTTCGATCTCCAGATACTTCTGGATGTTGAGAGCCAACTTTTCCTGATCTTCGACGAGGAGAATGTGCATCGTGAATTGTGGTGAAAGAAGGATAGGTTGTAGGGGGTTAAGAAGCAATTAAGGCTTGTCCTCCGCCATTTTTCAATTCTGTTCCTGAAATATTTTCGGGAGAATCCGCTGTTCGTATTTCGACTTTTTCCCTTCGTTGAGCCAATGTATTTGCGTCAACGTTCAGAACACTCCGAAAAAAAGTTGACATTGCCATCGATCCCAATCAGCTTTATCCTGCGTAGGCAAGGTCGTAGATCGCTTTGCTCCTCTCCTTCCTACGAAGGAGTGGACCTCCGTGTGCTTCCCGTTTGGGAACAACACGGGTGCATCCTTCTCCGACCGATTCATTTCTCTCTTTATTTCTTTTCCATCCATTATCATGAAGAAAGTTGCTCTCGTCGGTATGGCTGTCTCTCTGCTCGCCCTCAGCGCGTGCTCTTCCGCCCCGACGACTCCTCCTCCGACGGATAACAATGGCGCCGCCGCCTCCGTCCCCGCTGCCCCGACGGCTCCGGCCGTCCCCACGACAGACACGGGTGCAGCTCAATAATTCGGAACGATATCGAAAAGCAGCCGTCTTCGGATGGCTGCTTTTTTTATTCGATTATTTTGCAACGAACGCCGTCGCTCCCAGCCATGCGAGATCGAAAACCGCTTTCATCGTCTGCGAGAATGTCGCGCTCTCAACGAGGAGGCCGAGAAGCTCATCCTTGTTGAGCGACACGATGCCCACCGTATTACCGAAGATGAGCACTTCATTGCTGAAGGGGAACTGATCACGATTCACGAGAAGGATCTCGATAAGATTGGGATCAAAGCCTTTGGGGAGGAACGGATCGATGACGTGCACACTCTCAACGGTGTTGGGCGAAAGATAGCGACACTTGATCCCCTTCTGAAATCGCTCGGCGGTGTACTCTCGAAAGAACGCCGGAAAAAATTCCGTGACGGTCTTGAGGTTCGTGTATCCGAGTATTTCCTTCTTCGAAGAGAGCGACTCGCGAAAAACGCGCTCCACCCCTTCCCTCCCTTCGTACGTGCGAATCTTCGGCTGGAACGCGAGCGCACTCTGAAGGGTTTTGAGTTCGGGAAGGAGGCGACGCGCAACAGAAACTTTCTCCGCGGCAATGCGTTCGAGCTGCTCGGGGGGCTCGGGTGAGAAGTATCTCACGCCGTTCTTCGTGTGTTTGGAGAGCAAACGCTTCTCGAGGAGATTCTCAATTGTGTGATAGCAACTCACGCGATGCACTCCCGCCTTGCGAGCAATTACGGATACGGGACCGCCATTGATCTCGAGACAGGCAAGGTAAACTTTTGCCTCTTCATCCG
>CAIJNU010000045.1 GCA_903822115.1 uncultured Candidatus Peregrinibacteria bacterium | reverse complement strand
TTCGCCTTTCTTTCTCAAGGCAAGAAAGAAAGGCGGAAAGAAAGTGCTCGCGCAACAATGCTTCGTAAAATGCTTCCTCTTCCGACTGTTCCACCCCGTGGTGCGCGGCTCCGGCTGATGTATGTGTTTGTTTATTGTGTAAGGGAACATCGAACAACCTTCGTGGTCGCGCGCCGTTGCTTCATCTGCGAGAACGAGTCCTTGAAGATGGAGGCGAGGCTCTGTGCCACGGCGGTCGCGACCGCTGCGAAACCTTGGAGCAGCCGGAGCGAAGGCGCAGAGCCAGATGATGAGCTTCGGCGCGCCAGCGTTTTCTTTCTCTCTTTCTTTGTCGTGCCTGACAAAGAAAGAGAAGAGACCCAATAAAGAAAGGCGATTTCCTTCTTTTACCTCTCTCTGTCAAGATTCACTTCTTGAACACAAAGGTATCATTGCTGCGTTCATTTCCTTTCCCCCAATTTCCATGTCCTGTTGTTCCTCTGGTTGCTGCCAACCTTGCGGCGCCTGTAAAACGTTGAAAGTTCTCGTAGCGATCGTCATGACGCTCGTCGTCATCGCCGCGTTTATCGGCGTTTGGGTCAATGTCGTCCGACCCGGCGGTATGGTCTTCGGCACGCTCAATTCCTCTGCTGCGATGCTCGTTCTGGTCATTTCGATGGTGAAATGGCTCAAGCTCGTACGCTGTATGTGTTCCTGCAATAAGAAGGTCGAGGGAGGGGCTTGCGCTTGTAAGTGAAGAATCGGTCATCAAGCCCCGGCTCGTCCGGGGCTTTTTTCGTGAACCTGTAGTACACTTCTCGCCAATGTCGCTCCCCAAAGCCTACGATCCGAAATCCTGCGAGGACCGCATCTACAAGATGTGGGAGGAGAGCGGTGTCTTCCGAGCGGATGCGGCAAGTGCGAAGGAGCCTTTCACGATCAGCATGCCCCCTCCCAATGCCACGGGGCAGCTGCACCTCGGCCACGCGGTGATGCTCGCGCTCGAGGATGTCTTCATCCGTTTCCAGAGGATGAGCGGGAAGGAGGTGCTGTGGCTTCCCGGCACCGACCATGCCGCCATCGCCACGGAGAGCGTTGTCATCAAGAAGCTTCAGAAGGAGGGAATGCGCGACCCGCGGGCGCAACTGGGGCGGGAGAAGCTCGTTGCCAAGATCGCGGAATTCGTCGAGCAGAGTCGCGGCACGATTCGCTCGCAGATCCGCAAAATGGGCGCTTCGTGCGATTGGAGCAGGGAGCGCTTCACGATGGATCCGATGCTCAGTCGCTGCGTGAATGAGGTTTTCGTGAAGATGTACGGAGACGGCCTCATCTACCGCGGCCATCGCATCGTGAATTGGGATCCGAAGATGCAGACGACTGTTGCCGACGATGAGATCGAGTACGTGGAGGAGAAAGTGCCCTTCTACACGTTCCAGTACGGCCCCTTCCAGATCTCCACCTCCCGTCCGGAGACGAAATTCGGCGACAAGTACGTCGTGATGCACCCGGACGATCCTCGCTATGCCAAGTACAAGGATGGAGACACGTTCACGGCCGAGTGGATCAACGGCCCCGTGACGGCGACGGTCATTAAAGACAAGGTCATCGATCCTGCCTTCGGGACTGGTGTGATGACCATCACACCGTGGCACGATCACGTGGACTTCGACCTCGCCGAGCGGCACAAGCTCCAAAAGGAGCAGATCATCGGATTTGACGGCAAGTTGCTGCCCATTGCGGGGGAATTCGCGGGATTGCACATTGAGGATGCGCGGCCGAAAGTCGTTGAGAAGCTGAAAGCGAAGGGCCTGCTCGTGAAGATCGACGAAGCGTACATTCACCGTGTCGCGAAGAGTTACCGAGGATCGGGAGTCATAGAGCCGCAGATCAAGGAGCAGTGGTTCATCGACGTGAATAAAGCCGTTGTGCCGTGGAAGCGTCGCAAGCTTAGCCTGAAGGAAATCATGCAGGATGTGGTGCACACGAAACTCGTGACGATCATTCCCGAGCGCTTCGGGAAGATTTACTTCCACTGGATCGACAATCTTCGTGACTGGTGCATCTCGCGCCAGATTTGGTGGGGGCATCGGGTTCCCGTGTGGTACAGGGAAGGGAAGGGGGCAATGGATATGCATGTGGGAGTGCAGCCGCCGCAGGGAGAAGGTTTTGAGCAGGATCCAGACACGCTCGATACGTGGTTCTCATCGGCGCTGTGGACGTGGAGCACGCTCGCCGATCCCGCTTTGGTGGAGGATTTCTCACTCTCTCTGGAGGAATTGCTCAAGCAAAGCCCCGACTATCAGAAATTCCATCCCACGCAGGTGATGGAGACCGGTTACGACATTCTCTTTTTCTGGGTGGCGCGCATGATCCTCATGACGACGTATGCCACGGGGGACATTCCATTTGAGACGGTCTACCTTCACGGCCTTATTCGCACACGAGATGGTAAGAAGATGAGCAAGTCGGATCCTTCCACGATGATCGATCCTCTTGATATTATTCCCAAGTACGGCGCGGATGCGCTGCGTCTCTCGATGATTGTCGGGCAGAGCCCGGGGGCAGATTCTCGGCTCTTCGAAGAGAAAATCGCGGGGTACAGGAACTTCGTAAACAAGCTCTGGAATGCCTCGCGCTTTGTGCTCATGCAGTGTGGGCAGGCGGGTATTGATTCGCGCAGTGTTGGTACTCAAGAGTGGAAAGTGGAAAGTTTGGCGGATCGGGCTCTCATATACGAACTCGGTCGAGTGACCACGGAGGTTTCGCAGGGATTGCAGCATTACCGATTGAGCGAGGCGGGGGATCGCCTCTACTCGTTTGTCTGGGATTTCTTCTGCGATTGGTATCTGGAACTCTCCAAGGGCGAAGCGAACATTCCTCTGCTTGTCACTGCCATGCGCAAGATTTTGCAACTCTTGCATCCGTACTGCCCGTTTGTGACCGAGGAGCTCTGGGACTCCTTCAGGGAGAAGGATGATGGCATGTTGATTGCTCATCCATGGCCTCAATCTCTCTCTTCAGGTAAGGCCGGAGAGACTGCGTCAAAAGAGTTTCAGATTCTCATCGATGTCATCACGGCGATTCGCAAGCTGCGCAGCGATCAGAACGTCGAACAGGGCAAGGAAGTGGATGTAACGATCGTGACGAAGGAATTTGGCGATTTGCTCGCATCTCAGCAAGCACATATCAAGAGATTGGCGCGCGCGGCGACCTTGGAGATCACGGATCGAGCGGGAAAAGTCGAGAATGCGGCCTCAGCTTTTCTCACGGGTCTAGAAATTCACATGTCTCTCGAAGGTTTGGTGGATTTTGAGAAGGAGAGGGCCAGCCTTATGAAGGAGAAGCTGCAGTTGCAACAGTTCGTTGCCTCATCGAAGGCGAAACTTGCCAACGAAGAATTCATTGCACGTGCTCCGGCAAATGTGGTGGGGCTTGAACGTGAAAAAGTGAAAGAAATCGAGGAAAAACTTTCAAAGATTGAGACCAGATTGAAAAACATTCCTTCGTAATAAAAAGTAACAAACTTTATACTTATTCATAGATCGGTAATGCGGGTTTCCTCGTTCCCGTTTTTGCCTTCATAGCCGCCCCTCTCGTTACAGCATTCCTTCCAAATTTCTCGTGCAGCGCATCAAGCGTATTTTGCACCCTTTCTTCGCGCAGTGCCTTCTTTGGTTCCTCGAAAAGTGAGAACTGACGCACGCCACCCGGCCGCAGATTCCACAGAGCGAGGCCTATTTGTGTACAGGATTCTTTTCTCGTCAGGAGTTCTGCGAAACACTGACGCACGAAGGGTTGGATCGTTTCTTCCGTTTCCTGCGAGCGGGGTAGGGAGCAGTGCGAGCTGCGGTACTGGTATCGGCCATCGCGAATCCAGACCGATATGCCGCCGCAAGCCAGATGTTCGCGGCGCATTTTCAGGATTGTGTACTCGAGATGCCGCAGCACGTGCGCCCATAGGAGCGGCCGATCCGTCGATGGCGGGAAACTGCGGGCGCGCGAGATGGACTTCGGCGCGGCGTGCTCCGTAGTGAGTGCATACACCGTTTTTCCCCGCAATTCTGCCGCGAGCTCCACGCCCGGCCTCCCGAAAAGACGTTTCAATTTCTCCGCATCAGCTTGCGCTATGTCCCACGCGGTTACCCAACCTTCCGCTTCACACTTCACGTGCCTGCGTGCGCCGATACCGGGAATGGCCGCAGCGGGACGATCGAGGAGGAAATCCTTTATGCTCTTTCCTTCGGTGGGGGAGACGACGGTGATGCCTCCCGGTTTGCGGTACTCGCTCGCCATTTTGGCGAGTGTTTTGCTTGTTGCGATGCCCACCGACACCGAGAGGCCGGTGAGGGAGAGGACGAGGCTGCGCAAAGTCTTGGCAAAGTCGGTGAGATCTACGGGAATTCCTCCGACGAGTGAGGCAAGATCGAGGAACCACTCATCGACGGATATTTGTTCGATATTTGGGCAAATGCTCAGGAGCGCGGATTCAATCTGCTGCGAGGCCAGTCCTGTTTCCTGGAAATCCGAAGGTATGCGCAGCGCTTCGGGGGCAAGTTTCAGGGCATCTCTCAGCGTCATACCAGTTTTCACCCCCTTCGCTTTTGCTTCGTAGCTCGCGGCGATCACACACCCGCCGCCCATTCCCAGTGCGAGCAAAGGCCTCCCGCGAAGTGAGGGATTCTTGCGCGCCAACACGGACGCGAAAAATGAATCGGCATCAACATGTGCAATCATGTTCAGAGAGAAATAGTTGAGAAACCGCGTGTCATGGTGAGCCTGTCATTCCGAGCGGAGTCGAGGAACGAACCATAGACATGCGGTGTCGCCCTTCGACAGGCTCAGGGTGACACTGTTTTTCTAATACTTCCTCATCAACCCCTTCACCACTCCTGCCACTTGCAGCTCATCCATCGCGTAGAGGTCGGGATAGGCGGGGTTTTCGGCTTGCAGATAGTACTTTCCCTTCTCCTTCTTCAAGCGTTTCAGTGTGAATTCTCCATCGAGTATGCCCACGACAATGTCACCGACGCGCGGCTCCTTCCCGCGCTCCACGATGACGAGATCTCCCTCGTTGATGCCGGCGTCGATCATGCTGTCGCCCTTTACGCGCAGAAGAAAGGTCGATGCCTTGTCCCTGACGAGGTACTCCTCGAGTGTCACGGTGTCTTCCGCCTGCTCCTCCACGGGTGCCGCGAACCCCGCGGTGATGGGACCGAAGAGGGGGAGTGCGAGCGGGGCGAAATCTCCTTCGCGTTCGAGAATCTTGATGCGTCCCTTCGGATCCTTCTCGATCTGTCGCTCGCGCGAGAGCGCGTTTACGACCTTCGCGACGGCGTTCTTCGAGCGTACGCCAAATGCGAGGGCGAGATCCTGCAGCGACGGCGAATAGCCGCGCTTCGTCTGGAATTCGCGGATGTAACTGAGAACGGTGCGCTGGTGTGCGGTGAGCGAATCGGTGGGCATAGGGCGGATGGGACGAACGTACCCCATCATAGGTGGACGTACGTCCACTGTCAAGCAAGCATGAGAGACAAACCTACGGTTTTTCTCCCCGCCTGAACGATGTTCATTCGGGCAGGTCATGGGCTCTCTTTTTCCTATGAGGTGCGGCTTCAGCGCGGGGCCCACAAGACCCGCGCTTTGCCGCGATGTTGATTATGTATCTGATTATTCGTTTAATTCGTGAATTTTCATTTAAATATTTTGTCGTCCAGGCAGTCCTGAGTTCGTCGAAGGGCCGCCTTCGCGAAGATGTTATTCAAAAAAAGCGCGATGCATTTTTCACGCATCAATCACGGTCAAATCCTTGTTCTTCTTGAGCTCGATATACGTGATGGTCCACACGGCGTCCTTGAAGACGTGAAGGTAGGCGAAGAAGTAGCTCGCAATGAAGATGAGGATGAGGCCGATGCTCGAGGTGATGAGGATCGTCGCGAGGGGTGAGAGTACATTGATGAGGGCGACGCCGAGGCCGATGACGATGGCAGGGATGAGGAGCGCGAAGACGACGTTGATGACGATGCGGATGGATATGACGAAGAGCAGCAACCAGAGGAAGAGCACGTGCCCCGTGTAGCTTACGATGAATTTGAAGCTCGTGCCGACGGCGGCGAAGACGCTCTCGCGGCTGACGACGACGGCGGGTTCCGCGAAGCTCGCGAGGAAGTGAAGGATCGAGGAGAGTAGCCAGAAGAATGCGAGGGTGCCGACGATGATAAATTTGACGTCTCCGTCGACGTAGCGCAGGACGAGAGAGGAGAGCGTGACGACATTGGCGATGCTCCCGAGCACGAATATCTCGTGGATGGCGAACATTTGGACGAAGTTGTAGAACGCGAGGATGAACCCTCCCTTCAGCGGCTCTTTCTTCACCGCTTTCGCCGTCAGCCCGATGATCGCGCCCTTTGCCAATCGCGGGAAGACCCACTCAATAAAGAGCAGCACGAAAAATGTGGCGAGGATCGAGTAGAAGGCGGTCTGGGAGACATTGTTGTAGAGCCACAGGACGTCGTCGAAGAATCCGACGGTGCGATGCTGGAGGTATCCGTAGATGAACCACGCCTGATAGATCAGCAGCTTGGCGAGGAAGAGCGTTTCGAAGAAGGAGGAGAAGAATCCCCACCGTCGAATGGTTTTCTCTCTCCGGGTGATCGTCCAAGCCTCTGCGATGATCTCGCGCGGGGTCATTGAGGAGCCGGAAGGAGGTCCTGGATGGGGGAGTAGAGGAAGTTTTTGCCGAGAATGATGGTGATGGAGGATCCGGTGCCGGAGGCCTGGGGTGGCGGAGGAGCGAGAGGAAGTTTGAGGAGGGTTGCGAAGAATTGCGCGACATCCTTGCTCTGATCATTGCCGGGAACGACGGAAGAATCCAGACGCGGTTTCTTGTCCGGTGCGTTGCCGACTGCCGCAGGAATGAGTCCGTAGCGTGTCAGTTCCGCGGAGAGCTTCCCCGCGATGCCCGGCTTGCCACCGGCATTGGAGACCTGGATCGTCGGATGCTCGAGGTAGATCGAGCGATCACGGAAGATGAGGCGCGCGAAACACTCGATCTGCTTCCACGTCACGGGATTCTCGGGGATGGAAACCGGGAGGAGGATGGAAGCGCCTCCGAAGAGGGCGCGCGGAGGATCGTAGAGGAAGCCACCCGCTTCCGGTAGATTACTATAGAGGCCGTTGCGGTCGTTCAACTGCATGTTGACGATGCGCGATTGATCGAGGTTCTGGGCTGCGTCCGCTGCGCTGAGCAGCTCACCCGTCGTCATCGTCGTCTCCACGTTCTTCGAGAAGATGCCGTAGAGCGAGAGGAGCTTGCCGGGGTTGCTCATAATGCCCAGCGCCCGCGCTTTCTCCCCGAGGGCCTTGATCACCTGTTGCTGGCGCGCCGAGCGGCCGAAGTCGCTGGTGGTGTGGCGACTGCGGACGTACTTGAGCGCGGTTTCGCCATCGAGATGTGCCAGCCCCGCCTTGATACTGAACGTTTCGTAGGAGTAATCCGGACCGGGATACGTGGTATCGACGATGTCATAGGGAACCGTGACATCGATGCCCCCGAGTGCGTCGACCGCCTGCACAAACCCGCTGAAGTTGAGGATCACGACGTGGTGGATCTGCATGTGGAGGCGGCGGCCGAGCTCATCCGCGAGCTCGTTGAGTGCGATTTTGGAGGCATCGAGCTCCTTCAGGTGCTGCGTTTTCATCAGGTATACCTTGTAGTCGCGGTAGAGTTCGTTGATGCGCCCCTTCCCCATTTTCTGCGAATCGAGGATGTAGAGATCCCGCGGAATCGAGAGGAAGACGGCACTGTGCGTGTGATTGGGATCGATGCTCACGATCATCATCGTGTCCGTGAGATCGACGCCATCGTGATCCTTGTCGCCGCGGCCGAGGAGGAGGAAGTTGGTATAACCGTCGCTGTCGGCGGGGAGAGGGGAGGAGGCGACGGAGAGGAATGAGTGCAGGTTGACGATGCGAAGACTCACAAGCGCCTTTGCGACGCCGAAGAGGAGGAGGAAAACGGCGCACACCGAAACCACGAGGATCGTCAGCTTCTTCCAAAATTGCCCGCTATGGGGAGACTTATTCTCACTGACCTTCTTTTTTTTCGGAAGGATGGTGCGCAGTTTTCCCGCACCCGCGCGAAGTCCGACACCGGCCTTCTTGAGGGTTTTCCACGCGCGTTTGGGCTTCTCTTCGCGGATGCGACGAGTACGGAAAGTCATCGGGGGTAAGTGTAGAGGAAGGGGCGCGGTTCGTGAAGTCGAAGGGGGCAGTTAGATCTTCGTTAGAACAAATATCACCTTTCTCATTTGGCGTTATAAAATCCACTATACATAGCTGACTCTTTTCTTCGTCATGGTCTTTTCGTGGGGGACCAGGGAAAAGAGTTCGGTTCCCTAGGTCCCCCACACCCCTTTACCCTCCTAACGGTAACAATTTGTGGAACTTTCAGAGAGAGTGAGAAGGTATCCAGTGGGAA
>CAIJNU010000044.1 GCA_903822115.1 uncultured Candidatus Peregrinibacteria bacterium | reverse complement strand
TGGATGACCGAAGACTATGTCCCCTTCAAGGCCACACTGACGTTCCAAACGGAACGAAAGCATGGAACGCTCGTGCTGAAGAAGGATAATCCTTCCGGTTTACCTGAGAATGATCTCTCTGTGACCATCCCGGTACGGTTTCCGTGAATGAAGCCAAAATTCCATGGAGAATAGTGAGACTTTCACTCAATGATGGCACTGTAATTTTTATTCTCTGAGTGTCGCAATCATTCCCTTTTCGTCCAGGAAAAGGTCGAGTGCATCAATGACGTTCGTCACGACTATAGTCGCGGCGTTTAGTGTTTTCCTGTGTGCTCCTTCTCCCTGGAGTGCGGCAATGCCAATACGAGCCTTTGCGACCATCGGAAGATCGATGAGGCCATTTCCGATACTCGCACAACGCTCCGCACCGAGCCGATCGACTACCGCGCCTTTATCCTCGCCTGTCGGAGTATGAATGAATTCTATGCCTAGTTCCTCTGCCAAAGCCGCAGCATCACCGCGGGTATCGCCTGAGAGCAGAATGAGGCGCAATCGCTGACGTAGCTTCGCGATTCGCACGTCCACACCAGGAACTAATTCTTTTCCCACCCGCAGAGTCCCGTTCAGATCGAGAAGCAGTGTTTCGATGTCCATCGGGCCGCTGCCGGGGATCTCAAAATGCATAGTTATTCGCTGTCTACCTGCTCGGGGTGGTACCAGAGCGCATCTTTGGCAACATCATGAACTTTGTCCGCCACTCCGAGCACGAGTGAGAATAAAGCCATGCGAACGGGAATACCGTTGTCCGTTTGCCTGTAAACCGCGAGTTTCGGATGTCCGTGAAGATCGTCGTTGATTTCCTGAGCTCCGGGGCGGCCATCAATCGGAAGCGGGTGCATCAGAACCGCTCCTTCTTTGCACTGATCCGCGTAAAACTTTCTGTCGATCGAGTATCGGCCGCGATGGCGGGCAAACTCTTCCGGCGAAGAAAAACGTTCTTCCTGAATGCGTGTCATGTATACGATGTCCGCATTCTTCACTCCCTCTGCGAGATTTTCCGTCTCCTGGACTTGATGATTTCGGCTTCGCACACGCTCAATTACCTCATCTGGCATACGCAGCGACTTCGGAGAAACGAGCGTAAATGAAAGATCTTCAAACAAGGAGAGCAGCTTCGCAAGCGAATGTACTGTTCTGCCGTTTTTCAAATCGCCGATCATTGCGATGGAGAGCCCGTCGATCTGATCAAGGCTCCTCCCATGCTCCTTCATGACCGTATAGAGATCGAGAAGAGCCTGTGTTGGGTGTTCGCCCGGTCCATCACCGCCGTTAATCACAGGAATCTTTGTTGCGTCCGCGAATTGCTTCACTGCCCCCTCTTCCGGATGTCGCACAACCATCACATCAGAATATCCGCTAATGACTCGACTCGTGTCATAGACTGATTCTCCCTTAGCCATGGAGGAAAACCTGAAGCCAGTCGTATCTCGTACCTCGCCTCCGAGCCTGTTGAAAGCCGCTCCAAAACTCACTCGTGAACGGGTGCTGGGTTCGAAAAACAAATTTGCGAGAACCGCTCCCTCAAGGACTCGTGTGACCCTTTGTCGTGTCGCGTAGATTTCCATCTGCGCGGCGGTATCGAAGAGCAGTTTCAAGTCTTCTTTTTGGAACTGATCGACTGACAGGATATCGGAACCTTTGAAATCCATATATTCGGGAGTAAAAATTGAAAGGGCGGCAGTCTACCATGCTTTCTGGTTATTCCAACGCACTATCTGCCAATAGTTCTACGACGATACGATCGCAGTCCTGCTCATCCATAACATCAAAACCTGAAAGATTCTCATTCTGAAGACGGTCTTGTGTCCCGGAATTATTCCTGTCTTTTGGCAGGGTGAGTTTGACTGGAACCTGCACCCCGAACTCCCTGTATCGCTGAAGGGACCCCAGAATTCCTAGGACATCGGCTGACGAATGAACGATGCCTCTCGCGTACTGCATGATTTCCTTCGACCGAAGAATAGAGGGAATGTTTGCCTCGATGATGTCTCCTCCCATCTCTGCCACGACGACATCCACTCCCGCACAATTCAATTTATTGAGGAGTGTAACCGCAGCGGGATACGAACGGGATGGACTCGTGTATGTCGACGGCAACCCCGCATCCGGGAAATCGAAATAGAGATCGGCACCGGCATCGCGCATGGAGAGTAGATCGCGGAATCGTCCGGTTCCCGCGAGCTTCACCGCTCCTACAGTCTTTCCCTTCCTCTTCAGTGCTCTGATGATCGCAGAAGAGGATGTTGTCTTTCCAATCTCGGCTGATGTCCCGCAGTTCAAGATGATGGGCGCGGAAGGCAACATTTCCTTGTCCCATGCCGGATACAGATCCAGCAAATTGAGATTGCGATTCTCATTTCTTAGAAGAGCAGCCACGCGAGCCTTGAAAAAGGTTTTCACCGACTTGCTATGAGGGATACAGATTCCCCGGCCAAGAATTCCTCCGTAACAGAGAAGGTCCAACTCGGCATTCGGCCCCAGTTCCATATGGCCACCGGGCAATTCCCCGTATTCGGAAGTCCCGGAGTGACGATGCCCCATCACTGCCATGAAATGATCGCCCTTGAAAAGCCGTACATCACGACCGGATTGATTTTCGAGATGATTCGTTGATCCCGTATCAGAGAGAGCTTCCGCGATGACGATATCGCCTTCTCCTCCCATACCGGATTGCTCAAAGTCAAATTGATCCCAGTCCACATCCTGTCGCCTGATATTCGAGCAGATTGCTTTGATCGGAAATCCGAGGATTTCCCTGTGGCTTCCGGGACGCTCTCTTCCGTGGATACTGATTGTTCGAACGAGCGAAGATAAATCAACAGGAGCCGTTCCCGATTCGAGCAAGGCGCGGAGCGTCACAATACTTTCGATTGCGTTTCGGTAGCAACGTTGCAATTCCTCTACGGGTAGGCGGCGGAGCTCCTCGAGATGAAGATTCGGGAAGAGTTTGCATCCGAGCTGCCGTTCTACGTCCTGTCCCGCGTCAATGATTTCCTGAGAGCTATTCATGCGGAAAAGGGAAAGAGATGAGTTTCTCCACGCTCATTTCCAGACATGCTCTTTCGACCCCTTCCTTCCCGATACCGCTCTTCTTGATACCGCCGAAAGGCCAGGACTCCACTCGATACCCCGGAGCCTGGTTGATATGGACTGCTCCCGCTCTGATTTCTTTTGCATAGCGCATAGCGCGTGACAGATCCTTTGTGCAAACACTGGATTGCAATCCGAATGGAGTGCCATTGCAAATCATTATTGCCTCATCATCAGTGTCAAAACGAATGAGAGGAATCACCGGACCGAAGGTTTCCTTCGAAACCACTTCCATTTCAGGACGGACATCATCAAGGAGGGTCGGTTCGAGCAGCGCTCCGTGTCTCCCTCCTCCGATGAGAAGCTTCGCTCCCATATCACATGCTTGTTTGATTCTGCATTCGATTACTTTGGCCGCATCTTCATCAATCACTGTTCCGATATCCGTATCCTCCCTAGAAGGATCTCCAAAATGCAGCATGGAGATTTTTTCTTTCAGAAGCAAAACAACAGTATTGGCAATGGAACGATGGCAGAGCAGCCTTTTGATCGACGTGCAACGTTGACCGGAATTTCCCAATCCGCCCTTGATAATCACATCGATGAGAGAAGGAACATCGGCATCTTCACAGAGAATGCATGCATCGTTTCCTCCCAATTCCATGAGAGTCTTTTTCACACCGGTCTCCCTCAGGATATTCTCCCCGCTTTCCGTACTGCCCGTAAAACACACCATGTCGACTGCAGGATGGGAGAGAAGGAAATGCGAATGCTCCGTAATATCGAGTGTGAGGACGCTCAACATCCGAGACGGGAGGCCCGCTTCCAGGAGAATCTCCGCGAGACGGATGGCGGAAAGTGGAGTCTTGTGTGACGGTTTCAGAATGATGGTATTGTTCATCGCGATTGCTGGTCCAACTTTGTGTGCCACTTGATTGAGAGGATGGTTAAATGGCGTTATGGCGAGAATGACTCCCACGGGTTCCCGCATCGTGAATCCAATCCTCCCGGTCGTCTGTGGAACGACATCAGATTGATACACATCCCCTCGCTGTCGCTTCGCTTCCTCGGCACTCAGAAGCAATACGTTGTAAGTTCGCTCCACCTCATGTCTCGTATCTTTCAATGCGAGTCCTGATTCAGAAGTAATCAAACGTGCGATCTCTTCTTTCCTCTCTAGAACAAGATCCCCGGCCTTCCGCAGAATCGTGTATCGATCGTATGGAGTCAGCGATGAGCGAAATGCTGCCGCATCTACAATGGCATCTGCGATCTGCTGTCTCTCGAGAAGTGGCACTTTCCCCACCTCCTTTCCCGTGAAAGGGCTCAAGATGGCATGAGTCCGCGAGGAGGAGGCCCACTTGCCGGAGATCAGAGCGTTCGAGGTCATTTGCAACAGGATCGAAAACGATCGGCCATCTCAACAGGGTTGAGTGTGATGCGCGGAGAGGCCGTTTCATCACTCGTCACATTAATAACCTGTGTGTTGTGAAATTGAGAGAAATCGATGCCATCGCTGCACGTTGGCTGTCCTCCGGTGGAAACGTACTTCCCGTTATCGATAATGACATGTCGGAGGTTGGGAAGTTTGAGACTGTTACCGAGTGCCAGGCTCCCGAGACTCATGAGTGCCGCTCCGTCTCCCGAGAGAACGACGACATTGCGCTTTGGAGTATTGAGAGCGATGCCAATCCCTATTGGGTAGGCATTGCCCATGGATCCGCACATATAGAAATTCTCCTTACGATCACCAAGACAAAACACATCACGCGAAAGGAATCCTGTCGTTACCACGAGGAGCTCGTCACTCAACGTATTGAGAACCGATCGGACAGCCTGCAATCGCGTCATTTCAACCATGGGAAGCGGCGTTGATGAGGAATGTCCGGGATTCAATACCGAGCAGAGAGAGGAGCGGTTTCGTAATAGCGAACATGTGCTCATGTTCGAAAGGCTGCTCTCGCATCGTGACAAGAAAATGGAGCGGGATGTCGTAGGGGATGAGGAGAGAAGAGACGATATTCACGATGTGCCCCAATCCGCTATTTTGCATAAACACGAGTGGCTTCTTCCCGGCAAAGAAGGCTCCGACAGCAAGAGCGACTGCCGTATCCTCACGTTGTACAGGGACATATCGCATGGCTTCATCCTGTCGCAAGCACTCGATGAACACCTTCAGTGACGAACAGGGAACGCCGACGATGAAATCAAAGCCTTGGGCTTTGCACTCGTTGTACGTCATGAGAAAATTGAAACGAAGCAATGAGACGTTCCATTTCCGGCACGCCGGTAAGTCGGAATACTTCCTGGAGTGAAGCGATGCTTCCGTCGAGACCGATAGAGGATCGGTTCTTCTTGATGTGATCGAAAGCAGCTTGCATGGCTGAGACACTTGCGCGCAGACCGTGATTGGCAAATATAACGATCTTGTAACCTTTTTCCAAAAGATCGACGGAGGAATATTGATTGTATGTCGTTGGAATACACACGAGAGGAATATCTCGATCCCAGGCACGCGAGAAGGCAACGATTTCTTCGTCTGTTTTAATCTTGGAATGAACCACGATTGCGTCGGCACCGGCATCCGCATATGCGCGTGCGCGTTTGAGTGCTTCTTGCAACCCGAGATTTCTGATAAACGCTTCCGTTCGAGCCATGATGAAAAAATCATTGGACCGACGCCCTTTGCAGGCAGCTGCAATCTTGCGAGCATGCTCTTCCATTGGCACCAGCTCCTCCTCACCGGCTTCATAGAAGCTGCATTTTTTTGGGAAGACATTATCTTCAATGCAAATCCCCGACACCCCCGCATGCTCGTAAAGTTGCGTCATGCGGTATACATTCAATTCGTTGCCATAGCCGCTATCGCAATCGGCAATGACCGGGATGGAAACCGATCGACAGATGCTCTGAATGACAGAGAGATTTTCGGACATTGTGAGAAAGTTTGCATCCGGCAATCCGTTGAGAGCCGATAATTCCAAACTGCTTACCCAGACAGCCTTGAAACCGGCGACCTGCGCGAGACGAGCAGATAATGGGCTATGGCATCCTATGACCTCCAGAGGCAGTTCCTGATCCAAGAGAGAGTGGATGGAGTGAACCTGCAGCATCCGGAAGGGGGGCATTGGTTCTTTGGGAAAAGGAGAATCCTGATACTCACGGTTTCCAATGTCAAATACTAATAGCTTTGGCAAAAATTCCGTATTCCCCAATAAGGCTGTTTTCCTCTCTACGAAAGAACAAAATAGGTTCTACCCTCCTATGAAACCCATCTATTTTCTTCTTTAGGAAGAGTCAAATCTTGACCAATATTGTCCCCACTCCCTAAAGTCATCTTCGATGAAGCAAGATTGCCAAGACTCCTCCCGCATGTTTCTTCAGAGCTCCGAGGATGATGTTTTCCATACACTCAAAACTATTTGCCAAATCCCCGCTCCCACGTTTCACGAAGAGAAGAAGATTAAGCATCTTGCCGAAATTCTTTCTTCCCTCGGACTGGAAAACGTATCCATCGATGCCGAAGGGAATGCCTTAGGATTTCTCATCGCCAAACCGAACAAATCCCACGTCGTCCTCCTTTCCGCTCACGCAGATACGGCATGTGAAGCTCCATTGCCGATTCAGGTAAAGGATGATGGCAAGTTTCTGTACGCACATGGAATTTGCGACAACACAGCGGGGGTCACGGCGCTTCTGATGTTTCTTAAATATGTCCGCAAGAAAAACATCCCACTCCAAAAGAACTACCTCATTGCGTTTACCGTAGGAGAGGAAGGGCTTGGAGCAAAACGGGGCATGAAAGCCGTGCTCAAAAAGTATGGAAAGAATATCTCCTACGTCGTGAACAACGAGAGCCATGATATCGGACGTCTAACAAATGCATGCGTGGGGCAGTATCGGGCACGGCTTACTGTCTCGGTGAAGCAGAAGGGCGCACACAGTTGGCGCAACTTCGGCGAGCCGAACGCAGTCGTCATTCTCTCTTCCATGATTCACGATCTTTCGAAGATACGCATGCCCAAAGGGGCAACGTACAACGTGACTGCGATACAGGGAGGAAAGAACATCAATTCCATACCGAACGAAGCACAGTGTCTCTTGGAGTTTCGTGCAAAGGAGCAAAAGAGTATCGACGTACTCGTGAATCGATTCGAAAAGATTCTTCTTAAGTTGAGACGCAACAATGTGCCATGTAAACGAGAGGTTCTCGCGGTTACCAAAGCTGCCAGCATGTCTAAAGATCTCCCTCTTTATAGGATTGCCAGCAAAGTTCAGAAGTCCTTGGGCATTCAGCCATTTTTCAAATTGGGGAATACGGACGGTGATGTGTCATTGGCAAAGGGAATTCCCACGGTGACGCTCGGCGCGAGCAATGGTTTCGCTACGCATTCGTTGGAGGAAAAGATGGAGAAGAAAACCTATCTCAAAGGTATCGAACAGGTGATCGAGATTATTCTCGCGCTGGATCGGGAGATGGCAAATTTATCTTGTTAGCGAACGCCGTGGTGGAGATGCCGGGAGTTGAACCCGGGTCCAACGTGTAGCCCGATTGTCCGTACCGTCATGGACCTTCCGTTTCTCGCACCCCTGAGGAAGGAACAAGGAAAGGGGCGAGGGATGATGCCGGAAAGGACAGAAACATCACGACATCAGATGATGACTCCGTCTCGCTGATGACGCCGCATCCCCGTAGCGAGAATCGGGGGAGAGACGTGTTCCCAAAAGTGGGAACTTAGGCGAAGGCGGGTTCGAACGAAGGAAGCGTGAGCTTGCCGACGATCTCGCGAGCCTTGCTTAGGATAGATGAGTTGGCATCTATGGTTCGTAGCGTTGGGTGACGGGAAACACTACCATCCCGGACGGAGACAGAATCGAACCAGAATCACGCTGTCGAAGCCTGTCATCCCCAGTTGAATTCGAGCCGAGCACAAGTTCCGAAGGAACGCAGTGAGAGGCCGAAGATACTGGGCACTGAGCGATGTCACGCATTGCGTGACGAGTCGAAGTGCCCAACAGCCCATGCTTTCAGAGAACGGAAGATCCGCATCCTATCACATCTCCATCCTCTTCATGCTTAAGTCGGGAGATTAATGGTCACCGTCGTCCCCTTCCCTTCCTGACTCTCAAGCCAAATCTTTCCCCCCGCCAGTTTGACGATCCCGCGGGCGATGAAGAGGCCGAGGCCGACTCCGTCCGGATCGAAGGAATTTGCGTTGGAACCGCGCGTGAATTTCTGGAAGATGCGCTCGTGATCGAACGACGGAATGCCGCTCCCGAAATCCTGCACCTCAACGCGTACGAGATTCCCGTCACGCACCGACCGAATCAAAATCTCGCCGCCTTCCTTGGAGTAGAGAATGGCATTGTCGACAACATTTAGCAGCGCGCTCTTCAGGAGTGATCGATCGAAGCGGAAGACCATGCCTCCGCTCGTCTTGAATTCCACGCGCATTTTTCTCTCGCGCAAACGAACGTCGCACTCGCGCAGCACCTCCCGAATCACCTCATCCAAATTCGCCTCCTCGGCGCGGTACGGGAGTGTTCTGTCTTCGACGGACGCAGCCTCCTTCACGAGAGAGAGAATCCTCCTCATGCGGTAGATGCCGGCTTGTGAGTTGGCGATGTGTTCGAAAACGGCATCGCGCAACTTCGGCGAATCCGCTTCGTCCTGGAGACTTTCGATGGAGGTCTGGAAGATCGTCAGCGGCTGCCCAAGCTGGTGAGAGGTGAGGAGCAGGAGCCCCGATCGTTCCCTCTCGAGTTGTCGTATCATTGCCATGCGTCGTTCGACAAAGAGCAGGAAGACGCTCACGGCTGCAGAACCGATCCCGAGGAGAAACAGGAAGAAGAGCGATGTTGAGAACACACGATCGGAAAGCGAAGAATAGTCCTGCACACCCATATCGACCCCCACGATCGCCGTCGCCTTTCCCGTATCGGAACTCCGGATGGGGGCATAGCCGGAAATCTCCGCACCCCACTGATCGGATGTCACGCCGTCGGCCGCGGGATGAATGAATGCTTCGTTGCGCAGGCCGGGTGACTTGCTGACATCATAGAGTTCACCGGGCGTCGGCGGTTGCTCGTCCTTATCGAGAATACCGTTCTGATTTCTGTCCAATTCCTTGAAGGGAGCGACCATGTCCGCATCGGCGATGAAGGCGAACACGTTTGGATCCTTCGTTTTGCGCATGATGTACGCGTACCGGATATTCGGAATATTCGCCCTCAACGCTTCCAATTTCCTGCTTGCGGAGACGATCACTGGAGACGTGGGATCCTTGATATCGTTTACCGAGAGGAAGTCCTTCCCATCGAATTCTATGGCCGCGGTAGCCGCAACGTCGCGCAATCTCTCCTGCAATTCCGCCTGCATCATCGCTCTGCCGCTCGCGAAGAGATTCGCATCGATCACGACGACGGAGAGGAGTGCCGCAATGAACAGAGCGCACACAACAATGGAAAACCATGGGGTGCGGAGAGCCGGCGCATGAATCTTGTTGTTCATGATCGGAATATCGGGAAGAGAGCGCTGAAATAGAAAGTCCACTTCCTCTTCTCACGCACGGGAATCAGCACGGTTGCCTTTGTGCCCTCTGAGAGACGGCTTTGAAGAGTAATCTTTCCGCCAAGGAGACGTGCGAGGTGTTGCGCCACGAAGAGCCCGAGCCCGTACCCGTTCGGTCTCTGCGCGAGCGCATTCGATCCGCGAACGAATTTTCCGAAGAGCCGCGACGTGTCTTCCTGCGGAATACCGCAGCCGTGATCGATGATCTCCAAAACGATTTCCTCGCCTTGCTTCGCGGCGCTGATGGTGATGGAAGAACCGACGGGAGAGTACGCCGAAGCGTTATCCAGAAGTTCACGAAGAATTTTTCTCAGGAAGCGCGGATCGGTGCGAAGAGCGAGATCATCCTCAAGCCGCATCTCCACCGTCTGTTTCTTCTCGTCCAACATCGTCTTGTAATCGTGCAGGACGCTGCGAATGATTTCCCCCACGCTTGCCTCCTCTCTCTTCACGCCCGCGTCTCCCTCCTCGAGCATGGACGCCGTATTCAACAGCGAGAGAACTGCCTCCATCCGCGCGATCCCCTGCTGGATGTTGTGGAGATTCTCATCGACAACTCCTTCGAGATTCGGGGATTTCCTCTCATCGGCAAGCGCTTCGGCTGAGAGTTTAAAAATCGTGAGGGGCTCTCCGAGCTGATGCGAAGCGAGCAGGAGAACGCTGGTCCGCTCTTCCTCGAGTCTGCGCAGAATATCCATGCGCCACTGCAGGATCATGAGGATGGAAACCCACACGACGTACGCGCCGCCGAGGAGAACGAGGAACGTGAGGAATTCCGAGCCGAGGTCACGCGTCTGCGCGAGGAATTCTTTCGCGTCCATGTCGATGCCGAGAATCGCCACCGTCTTTCCATCCGAGGATCGCACGGGTGCGTATCCCGAGATCACCGTTCCCCACTGGTCCGTCGTAAACGCCGCATCGACCGCGGGATGGAGGAACGCCTCATTGCGAAGCACCGGAAATTTTCGAACGTCGTATTTCTCACCGATAATCGGCGGCGCCTCATTCTCATCGATCTTCCCATTATGATTCTCATCAAGTTGGTCCTTCGTCTCGAGCATGGAAGCATCCGCGATGAAGGTGAGCGTGTTGGGGTCCTTCGTCTTGCGCATCAGATAGACGGATGAGGCATTGGTCATGCTGTCTTGAAGCTGATGCAACTGCTGCACAGTGGTAATGAGCGATGCGGATTGCGCATCTGCGGGACCGTGAATGTTCTGGAGAATATCCGCATTGATTTCCAATGCTCCGACGGCGGCGGTGTCGCGGAGCCGATCGCGCAATTGCTGCTCGACGAGCTTGTGTCCGCGATACACGAGCAAGAGCCCTAGGAGCAGAATGATGAATGCCACGACGCCCACGAGCACCGACGCAAGCAGATGCTTCCTCTGGCCATCGGAATGGATGTGCATGAACATGAATGTGCGTTTTTGAATTCTCCGTATTTGAGCTAATTATAGCAGAAAATCGCCTCTAACTCCAGATGCACTTCATCATGGGATAGGACCTGATTCTCCGCTTCCAGATCAAACGAGAGCTTCTCTGCGCCTCAGCGAAACGCTACACTCCCGCCACATGCGCCCACTGACGACAGATCAAATCCGCGCGGCCTACCTCGACTTCTTCCACGCGAAGGGGCACACCATCATCGATGGAGCTTCCCTCGTGCCCGAGAACGATCCGACGGTGCTCTTCACGACGGCGGGCATGCACCCGCTCGTCCCCTACCTCCTCGGCGAAACGCACCCGGGAGGCCGCAGACTCACCGACGTGCAGCGCTGCATCCGAACCCAAGACATCGACGAGGTGGGCGACGCTTCGCACCTCACGTTCTTCGAGATGCTCGGCAATTGGAGTCTCGGAGACTACTTCAAGGAAGGAGCGATCCAGATGAGCTTCGAATTCCTGACGAAGGTGCTGGAGATTCCAATGGAGAAACTCGCCGTAACGTGTTTCGCGGGCGACGATGATGCGTCGAAGGATGAAGAAACGGCCGCGGTGTGGAGGAAGCTCGGCATCCCCGCCGAGCGCATCGGCTTCCTCCCAAAGAAGAACAACTGGTGGGGACCGGCGGGACAGACGGGGCCATGCGGACCGGACACCGAAATGTTTTACTGGGTCTGGGAGGGAGAGCCGCAGGGGAACCCCGCGACGCACGAAGCGCAGTGGTTGGAAATCTGGAATGACGTCTTCATGCAGTACAACAAAAATGCCGACGGGACGTACGAGCCGCTCAAGCAGAAGAACGTCGATACGGGGATGGGATTGGAACGAACGGCCGCAGTATTGCAGAGCGTGAAGAGCGCGTACGAGACGGACTGTCTGAAACCCGTTCTCGCGAAAGTCCTCTCGCTCTCGACGGTCCCCGATTCGCCCGAGAAGATCCGTCACGCGCGCATCATCACGGACCACGTGCGAGCGGCAACCAACATCATCGCCGACGGTGTGAAACCCTCGAACGTCGATCAGGGATACGTGCTCCGCCGCCTCATCCGCCGGGCCATCCGCTCGTCGCGCTTCCTCGGCATCGAGGCGAACGGCACCTTCGTCTCGAGCATCGCCTCGGAAATCATCACGCGCTACGAGAAGCCGTACCCGCAGTTGAAGATCCTCGAACAAGACATCCGCGAAATCCTCTCACGCGAGGAGCAGCAGTTTTCTAAGACGCTGCAGGACGGCATCAAACATTTCGAGAGAGCCCTGAGCGGAGCCAAGAATTCGATAGACGGCACAACGGCCTTCCACCTCTACGATACCTTCGGCTTTCCGCTCGAACTCACAAAGGAAATGGCGAAGGAGCGGGGCATGAATGTCGATGAGGAAGGATTCAAGAAGGCCTTCGAAGAACATCAGGCGCTCTCGCGCGCCGGAGCGGAGAAGAAATTCAAGGGCGGATTGCAGGACAGCTCCGCGGAGACGACGAAGCTCCACACCGCCACGCATCTGCTCAATGCCGCACTGCGCCGCGTGCTCGGCGATCACGTCTCCCAGAAGGGATCGAACATCACCTCCGAGAGACTTCGCTTCGACTTCAACCACGATCAGAAGATGACCGAGTCGCAGATCAAGGAAGTCGAGCATCTCGTGAATGAAGCCATCGAGAAGGATCTGCCCGTGCGCTACCACATCGTGAGTGTCGAGGACGCGAAGAAGGAAGGGGCAATCGGCGTGTTCGATGCGAAGTACGGATCGGAAGTGAAAGTCTACGTCTTAGGAAATGACGGCGACATCACCTCTCGGGAAATTTGCGGAGGCCCCCACGTCGCACGCACCTCTATGCTCGGCCACTTCACCATTCAGAAAGAGGAGAGCTCGTCAGCGGGCGTGCGCCGCATCAAGGCTGTCCTTTCGGGCGGTCCGAAGGAAATACTGATCGCAGAGCAGGTTTCTTGATCTTCCTCGGCCGAAAGTTTTCTGTACACTGATGCCATGTCTCGTCGCATTTCGTTCTTGCTCTGCCTGCTCGGCGTGGCCTTCCCTCTCTTCGCCAGCGCGAAGCAGATGACGACGTGGGATTTCGTCCACAAAAACGCCGGACAGTGGGATATCGCCGGTCTCGATGATGTCACGGAACAATCCGACGGCATCCATATCCAAACTTCTCATGATGGAGCCATCGTGCACACCCTCGAACATCCGCAGTCCATCGACGCCCTAAAGATCAACTTCGCCTCAACTCCTCCGAACCGCATCAACTTCCTCTGGAAAGTACAAGGTGCGAAATCCGGAGACACCATTCAGCAACTTCCGCTCTCCTCATCGATGGCATGGGTGGACGGAAATTCCATCGTCGTCGATCTCACGATCGCCCCGGCGCACATTGGCACTCCCGAGATGATCGGATTCGTCTTCCCCGCCGGGACGCAGACGACCATTCAAACTATTTCCTCCATCTCGTACAATTTCGGAGAGAAAATTCTCGGCGGATGGCTGTCATTCTGGAAATTCAACGATTTCGGTCCACGGACCATCAACTTCCTGTGGGAACCGATTCTGCGATTCACTCCCGAAGGCAGAACTGCGCTCTTCCTCACAGAACCGCCGGTGGGATGGTCGAGCACCGTCTTCCTTACCGAACTTTTGGGCATCGTAGGCATCTGCATTATGCTTTGGATCGTCCTTCGCGGAGGCGAGGAAAAATTTCGCCGTGGAGCATCCGCATTCTTCTCCTTCGCACTCTGCCTGTGGATCTTGTTCGACATCCGCATGGGATCGGAGCTCCTGAGAAATGTGGGAACCGATGTGCAATCGTATCTTCTGCAACAGGTCGGAAACCGAAAATTCAGAGTCTATGGAAATTTTTATGACGCACTTCTCTCCTCCGTGCCCGCTCTCCAACAGAAACCCCGCTTCGCCGCGATGAGCGATCCCAGCCTTCAGAGCCGCATTCTCTACGAAACGTATCCGAGCAGACCCATCGAGAACGGTGAGAGCATTGTGGGAGTGACGACGTGGTTCGTGTATCAACAACCAGATATCACCGTGGATGAGAAGGGAGATCTGCGATCCGGCGACACGATCCTGGCAAAGGGCGGACGCATCCTCCAACGCTTCGATTCCACTTCCTTCCTCTACCAAACGCCATGATGTCCATCGTCGCGCTCATCATCGGCATCGGGTTTCCAACGGTGATCGGATGGCTGCTCCTGCGCCTCCTCGAGTGGAAGACCCCCGTTCTCCTGAAAACCGAACGCTGGATCATCGGCTTCCTTGTCGGGCTCACCGCTTCGATGTACCTCGCCTTCCTCGCAAGCACGATTGGCTTATCACTGCGGGCGGCGACGTTCCTCTGGCTGCAATTCCTCACGCTCTTCGTCCTCGGGGGAATTGCGTTTCGATGGCTGCGCCACGATCTCTTCCGATCCGCCGCGCCCGTACTCCCCCGTTCCCAGCACCCCCTTCCCCGCTGGCTCACCATCGCAGGAACGATCCTCGCGACGTGGACGGTCATTCGCATCATCACCGGTGGAGTCATGCTCATCGCGCTGCCACCGGGCTTCGACGATACCTTCAAGAACTGGAACTTCCGCGGCAAGGTGATCTTCCTCGAGCATTCCGTCGCGGCAGCGGACAAGGTCGTCCCGAGCTTCAATTCCTACCCACCGATCATCCCGCTCGCCAAAGCCTGGTTCGCGAGTCTCGCCGGACACTGGAGCGAACCGCTCGTGAATGCGCCACACATCCTGTGGTATCTGACGATCCTCGCCATCCTCTTCTTCGCGCTTCGACGCGTCGTCTCTCTGCCCTGGTCACTCCTCGGCGTGTACCTCTTCGCCAGTCTGCCGTTCCCCCTCATCCACGGAGCCTCGGCGTACGCGGACACGCTCCTCTCCGCTCACTTCCTCCTCGCCGCAGTCCTTCTCTTCGCCGCGTTACGATCGCAATCGCCAACCGACCGCTCCTCCTTCCTGCGAATCTTCGCCCTCGCAGCGGCTCTCCTCGCGCTCCCGAAGAATGAGGGCCTGTCGCTCTACCTCCCCTGCCTCCTCCTGATCGCATGCTTCGCACTCGTGCGGACATGGAGCGTCCAGAAATTTTCGGGCAAATCTCTTCTGACCGCTCTCGCATGGATCTTCGGCTTGTTGCTCCTCACGGAAATTCCTTGGATGGTCTACAAGTGGATCCATGCGCTGGGGTTCGGCAATACAACAAATCTCGGCAACATCGGCTTCCAATTCAATCCGATTGTGCCGCTCGGCATCGTCGTCA
>CAIJNU010000043.1 GCA_903822115.1 uncultured Candidatus Peregrinibacteria bacterium | reverse complement strand
ATTCTCCATGTTCCTCGAAAATGCATTGCATCTCCGTACCCTGAAGATCAACGGCAAAGAGGCCACGTTCAATGCACCGCTCACCAACAGCGTGACTCTCGAAGCCATATTCGATGAGCAGAGCAATCCCACCCGTAACTGGTTGCAGTGGGTACAAACGCGTTTTGCCACGGCCATGATCCGTGGTGCCCTCATTGGACATTCCCCCGAAGAACGCATCGCACTGGGCCATGACTTGCTTCAAAAAATCATTGCTGAACAAAATGGGGGATTCATAGAAGAATTCGATGAACAGAGTCTCATCACACGATTGCGGCCGCTTCAATTGGATTCTCTCCAGAGCGCTTATATCGCCATCGCCGATGGACGGATCGACCCAAACGAGGTCTACGAAACCCTCTTTAGAAAGACACATGAACAAGACGAACACAAACAATTACTGCTCGTAAAATATTCAACGGACTCCTCCGATCTTCACGCGATGGAGATGGTCAATCGTGTCCAACAAAACTATGCGTGCTCTCTCCGGAATTTGCGCTTCACACGCAGCAAGAAAAGCGGCGAAGGGACGGTATTGATGAAACTTCAGATCACCGAACGAGAGAAAGATAAACTGAAACAGGAACTCATCGATGCGGGCGCTACGAACATAGAAGCATTCGTACGATCGAAACGAGACACTGCTTTCCTGGCGTTCATCATCATCTTCTGGGGACTGAACCCGGTTCTCATTAAGTGGTTTCTCCTGCATGGCATGCAGCCACTTTCGCTCATTACCCTCCGCCTTCTTTCGTTCTCTTTTTTCAGTATTGTCTACTACGGATTCTGGCGTTTCCTCAGTCACATCCCATACTCCCCGGTCCCACACGCATTGCGTAACGCTCTCGTTGGCGCCCTAGGACTGCTCGGGATGACCGTCTTCACGTGTCTTGCGATGGCCTGGATGATCCCATCCATCCACCTTGCGATTCTCCGCTTGAATACCCTTCTCCTCGCTCTCATCGCACTTTTCACTACACAGCAAAAAAACATACGCCGTTCACTGCTAACACTCCTTCTCGTATTATTCGTGATTGCCGTCTTCATCTTCATGCCTGGAGCTCCGCCGCTCCTCGGCCTCCTTCTGTCACTGCTTTCTCTGCTGTCCTACACCTTCTACTCCCTGCGAACGGAGTGGATGATGCAACGAAGTAAGATCCTCATCCGTTTCCCCATATTCTCCCTCTACGTTGGCATCATCCTGGGGATTTGTGGGCTGCTGCTCATCCCACTGCAGACCTCCGCCTCCCTCTGGAATGACCTCACTATTCCGACAATTCTCTACCTCTTCGCCTGCGTTTTCCTCCCGCACCTCTTCCATCATCTGCTTTTGCGCACCATGCGCTTCAAGCATTTCACGGATCTCTATCTGCTCGAAGTGCCGATCGCCATGTTCTTCGAAATCACCCTGCTCGGCATCGTTCTCCCGCTCACGCAGTACCTGATCATTATCGGTCTCCTCATCTGCCTCATGCTGTATCGTCGAAAAAACTTGCTCGTCCATACGCTGTAATCACCTCCGTGCAAGGACATCGAAATTCATTGCACGTGCTCGGCCCCTCGCTCTCCAATAGTTCGAAGAACTTCGAGATCTTCCTCGGTCCATCCGATGCGCATCAATACTTCCTCCATTCTATTGAACATACTGACTCTCGTGAGATTCCCGGTAAATACGCGCCAGTACATGTTCGCAACATGTTCTACACCCTCCCCTATCGGAAGATCGATGGGCGTATGGTAGGTATTTCGACTCCCGGCTTCTAAGAGAAAGTTCCTATTGTTAGACGTGCTCGCCAAATTCGTCATCATCACGTCCATATCAGTGAAGTTTCCTGTGGAAATCGAACCGATATTTAACGTCAGTCCAATTTTTTCTCGTGCCCTCATTTGGTTTGCAATGACGTACTTCAGTGCCGTCGCAATACCGAGCCGCCGCAGTCCCAGAGATTTTTCTTGCTCGGGGAGATCAATTTCTATTTTCTGAAGCATGCCCGGTGGCAAGGACTCCCGAATCCCTGTCCTCCATACGACAGCCATTTTTTGTCGGTTCTCAGTCAGGAATGCCCTGAAATCAGGCGGTAGTACGTCTCCGGCATCCAAATTGGGGAAATCTTGATCGAGTACGTCCCCTCCCCCGTAGGGAACTTCCGAGAGGCCATGGGAATATCCGATCGGAATGCCTGCGATTTCCGCGAGCCAGATGAATCCACGATCGTGCACCAACTGCAACTGTTCCCGCGTCGATAGAAACACATGACCCCCTTTCAGCATGAATGGGAAATCTGCAGGGGGAAGTTTGAAACTATCTCCATCGACTTGATGCAAAGCTGTGGGGAGAGCCGCAAGCTCCTTCTTGACGGCTGCGGGGTCGATAACCAAAGGACGTTCCAGTTCGATGACATTTCCGATGTCATCACTGAGATCACGCTCTTCTCCGTTCTCGCTCCGGCCTGCGAGGCGAATACTCAGTTCGGGAAGGAGAAGTTGCACCAATTCCTTTCGACGAGAGCTCTGCACTCTCTCTTCGATAGCGCCGCTGATAATCTGACGAGCAACAGCCCTCACGTTTGCCGCGGGCACGGGTTCACTGCCTCTGTCGGTTTTTTGAAACATGGAGTGTTATCTTAGTAATATATTGATTGATTGTCAATATTTAGTTTCTAAGCGCTCATGTCGGAAAACCTTCATCATTTCATATCTATTGCCCAAGATTCTGACACCTCCAGTTCTCCAACTTCAAATGACACAATGCCCGATTCGCCCCACTCATTTCCAAAATTCATGCCGCCTGCGGCGTCGACAAGTGAAGTTCCGACACTAATTCATGAACTTCCCTCCTGATGCCGTCCACATCGGCTTTCAATAATGACAATTCACTCGTCTCCGTGGCAGCACGTTCAGCTGCGGGTGCTGTGAGCCTTTGATCAACGATGGCTCGCAATTGCTCTATGTTTCGAGCACCCAGATCTTGTGGCGTATACTTAAGTTGTCCCATCACTGCATCCAGTGCTCGATGATAGATTTTTGTAAAAACTTCGAGAATTGCTTTGATGATATCTGTTGAAATTTCCAGGCGACTCTCTCCCGTGCGATCAATCATCGGAGGAGCTTTCGAGCCAGTGAGGACTGCAGCTGACATAACTCCTCTGCATATTCTCAGTTTCTTGGCATCCCTGTCAAGAATTCTCCCGGAGAATCTCTCCCGCGAAGAAGAAGATCAAATACTATCTTCTTGTTTCTCCTTCGGGCTAAACGCCTGAAGCCTGCGCATCGTTTTCAAAATTTCTGCTATGCTACGGCGGCTGTAAAGAAAAGACTTCGACCTTTCGTGAATATCATTCACTCATCCCCATGTTTGATCCCATCGACCCAAGACAATCCTTTCCCGCCCTCGAACGCGGGATCCTCAAGTACTGGCAGGAGGAGGACACGTTCAAGCGCAGCATTCTTCAGCGAACGAAGAAGGTGAACGCTGCGGACGAGAAGGATGCGGCGATCGAGGAATCGTTCAGCTTCTACGACGGCCCCCCCTTCGCCACCGGCCTCCCACACTACGGCCACATCCTCGCCGGCACGATCAAGGACGTCATACCCCGCTTCCAGACGATGCGCGGCAAGCGCGTGGAGCGGCGATTCGGATGGGACTGCCACGGCGTGCCCGTCGAGTACGAGATCGAGAAGGAGCACAATATTTCCTCCAAGAAGGAAATCGAGGAGATGGGCGTGGCGAAATTCAACGCGCTCTGCCGCAAAGCCGTCCAGCGTTACACCAAGGAGTGGAGAACGAGCGTGGAGCGCATGGGACGGTGGGTCGACATGGATCATGACTACCGCACGATGGATCCCGATTACATGGAATCCATCTGGTGGGTGTTCAAGCAGCTCCACGAGAAAGGACTGCTCTACGAGGGGCATAAGCCCATGCACATCTGCCCTCGCTGCCAGACGGCTCTCTCGAATTTCGAAGTGACGCAGGGATACAAGGATATTTCGGATCTGTCGGTCACGGTGAAGTTCGAACTCGTCGAGGAGCCCGGCACCTTCGTCCTCGCCTGGACGACGACGCCGTGGACGCTCCCGGGAAACTTGCTCCTCGCGGTCGGCCCGAAGATCCCCTACGCCCGCGTCGAGTGCGATGGAGTGAAATTCATCGTGGCGAAATCTCTCGTCGAGAAGCTCTTCGACAAAAAGGAGTTCCATATTCTGGAAGATCTAAGCTCCGAGGATCTGATTGCGAAGAAGTACAAGCCCCTCTTCCCGTATTTCGCCGACAAATTCCCGAACGCCTTCCGCATCGTCGCCGCGGATTTCGTCGCGACGGAGGAAGGGACCGGCGTGGTGCACATCGCTCCGGGGTTCGGCGAAGATGACTTCAATCTCGGAAGGCGCGAAGGCGTAGGCGTCCTGCAGCACGTCAGCATGGACGGGCACTTCGTCCCCGCCGTCACGGATTTCGCAGGCGAAGAGGTGAAGCCGATCGGAGATCCGATGAAAACGGATCGCAGAGTCGTGGAGTGGCTGGAGCGACACGGCAACCTCTTCGCGAAGGAAACGTACAAGCACAGCTATCCCCACTGCTGGCGCTGCGACACTCCCCTCCTCAATTACGCCACCTCCTCCTGGTTCGTCGCCGTGGAGAAATTCAAAGACCGGATGCTCGAGGTGAATGCGCAGACGCAGTGGGTGCCCTCTCACCTGCGTGATGGGAGATTCGGGAAGTGGCTCGAGGGCGCACGCGAGTGGTCGATCTCCCGCAACCGCTACTGGGGAACGCCGCTGCCGATCTGGAAGTGCGCGGAGACGGGGCAGATCGAAGTGATCGGGAGTCGCGACGATCTCATGCGCATGAACCCGAAGCGTTTCACGAAAGTCACGATCCTGCGCCACGGCGAGAGCCAGGGAAACGTGGCTCCGGTGTATCAGGGGAACGTGCCGGGGACGGATCTGACGCTCAGGGGGAAGAAACAGGCAAAGGAAGCAGCGAAGGTTCTCGAGGAGCAGAACGTCTCATGCATCTACGCCTCCCCTCTCGCCCGCACGGAGCAGACGGCCAAGATCATCGCGAAGGAGACCAAGGTCCCCATCACCATCGACGATCGTCTCCGCGAAGTGTCCTTCGGAGGGTTCGAGGGGAAGCACGTCGACTTCTCCGATCTCGCGCTCACGAAGGCGCGCAGAGCGCACAAGCTCCAGAATAATCAGATCGAAAGCATCTACCACTTCTCGGGCATGGAGACGTGGCTCGAAGTGCAGGAACGCGTGACGGGGTTTCTCTCCGACATTCTCGATCGCCACCGTGGGGGACACGTCGTGGTCGTCACGCACGCGGATCCCGTCGTGAACATGAAGCACTTCTTCACGAAGGAAGATCCCGTGAAACTCTCACACCAGCCCTACCCCCGCTTCGCAGAGCCCGTCTCCTTCTACTGGGATCACGAGACGAAAGCGCAAATGGATTTACATAAAGAAACGGTTGATGGGATAGAGTGGGAGGGAACCGGTGATGCAGCGGATGCCGTAGAGGTGACCTTTGTTCGGCATGGTGAGACTGATTGGAATCAAGCGGGGAAAATTCATGGTGGAAATGCGGATATCCCCCTGAATGCAAATGGCGAGAAACAAGCTCACCAACTCGCAGAGAGTCTTCGAGGACAGAAATTCGACGCCATAATTTCATCCGATCTCTCCCGTGCTCTGCGCACGGCGCAGATTGTCTCAAAGGCATTAGCCATTGAAAACGTCGAATCCTGGGAAGCATTGCGCGAGAGGAATTTGGGCGATTGGTCCGGTAGAGGCTACCATGAAATGCGAAAAGAGTTTGGCATTCCGGAACACACTTCTGTTACTGGCCACACCTTCACTCCCCCGAATGGAGAATCTCACTCCGCATTCATCAAGCGCATCTCCGGTGCCACTCAGAGACTGCTCCAGGATTTCAAAGGCAAACGTGTGCTCGTCGTCACGCACGGCGGAGTGGTGAGTGCCTTGCGCATAATTGTCGACAAGCTTCCCTATGCGGAAGCACGCATGCTTCTCGGGAACGCCGGCGTGTACGAAACGACCATCAAGCCTCAGTTCGCCCGCATTCCCGACGTTCTCGACTGCTGGTTCGAGAGCGGATCCATGCCGTACGCCCAGTCGCACTTTCCCTTCAGTTTTCAGCATCAGAGAGGGCTGAACCGAATTCGCGCACGCGTCACTTCCGCCATTAAATCGCAAGTTTCCAAGCGCAAGACCCCCAACGCCAAGCTGCCTCCCGGCTTCCCCGCCGACTTCATCGCGGAGGGGATCGATCAGACGCGGGGATGGTTCTACACGCTCACGGTGCTCTCGACGGCGCTCTTCGGGAGGCCGGCATTCCACCACTGCGTCGTCAACGGCACGGTGCTCGCGGAGGACGGAAAGAAGATGAGCAAGCGCCTGAAGAATTATCCCGAGCCGCTCGAGATCGTGGAAAAGCACGGAGCGGACGCCGTTCGCTTCGCCCTCATGAACTCCCCCGCCGTCCGCGGCGAGGATCTTCGTTTCTCCGAAAAGCTCGTCGAGGACGCGCTGCGTTCGGTGCTCCTCCCGCTCTGGAACGTCTACGCGTTCTTCGTCACCTACGCCAACGAGGCGAAGTGGGAACCGGATGAAACGCGCACGCACTCCCCTCACCCGCTCGACCGGTGGATCTGCGCCGAAGTCCAAGATCTGGTGAACCGTATGACGGAACAACTCGAAGGCTACGATCTTTCCGCAACGTGCACCGAGCTCTCGGATTCCATCGATGCACTCACGAATTGGTACGTCCGCCTCTCGCGACGTCGCTTCGCCGGGAAGCGAGGAATTCACGCGGATGAAACGAACGACAGCGACGCGCAGGAAGATCAATCACTCGCTCTCCACACGCTCCACTCCGTGCTCCTCACGCTGAGCCAGCTCCTCGCGCCGTTCTGCCCCTTCCTCGCAGACGCCGTCTACCTGAACCTCACGCACACCCCTCACGGCTCCGTCCATCTCACCGATTGGCCTTCCGCCCGCACCCTCACGAAGGCGGAGGAAGAGCTGCTGCGCAAGACGCGCACGCTCCGGACGCTCGTGACGCTCGGATTGTCGCTGCGCTCGGAGAAGAAGATCAAAGTGCGTCAGCCGCTCGAGAAAGCGACGTTCGTGCTCCCGCCCGCGTGGCCGGAAGATTTCCTGACAGACGAAGACCTCTCGCTCCTCCGGGAAGAGCTGAACGTGAAGCACGTCGAGATCCGCTCAGACGCCGCGGGGATCGCCCATCCGATCGTGCAAGTCGATGCACGCAAGGTCGGGCCGAGGCTCGGCGGCCGCGTGCAGGAGATCATCGCAGCGGGCAAGCGTGGAGAATTCACGGAGGAGAAAAACGGATCGATCCTCATCGGTGAAGAACGTCTCTCCCCCGACGAAGCGACCATCGTCTACGTCGCAGAGAAGGGATTGGATATCGCCGCGGACAAGGGCTTCGTGGTGAGTCTTGACACGACGATCTCACAGGAACTGAAGATGGAGGGGTGCGGTCGCGATCTCATCCGCGCCATCCAGCAGGAACGCAAGAATGCCGGGCTTTCCATCAGCGACCGCATCGTCCTCAGCATCACCGACGCCTTTGAGGTGCTCTCCTCCTGCAAGGAGGACATCCTCAAGGAGACGAACTCCACGCTCGGCGAGGCCGAAGGAGAGGATCACCGCATCGAAATCGACGGAAAGGAAGTGATCATCCGCATCCAGAAAATCTGAAAACTTTCCACTCCCGAGCATGTCCCTCCCTCTGCGCATCGCCCTTCGGATTATCGCATCGATCGCGCTCGTCTGGGCGCTAGCCACCTACCTGCCGCAGTATTTCGTCATCACGGGAGGGTGGCGCGGATTCGTGGTGATCGGCCTCCTCCTCGCCGTCATGAACATGATCGTGCGTCCGCTGCTCTCGCTCCTGACCGCCCCTCTGCAATTCTTCGCGACACTGTTGGCATTCCTCGTCGCCAACGGCGTCTTCCTCTGGCTCGCGCTCCTCGCGAGTCAGTCGCTTGATCCCACCCTCACCACATTTCACATCGACGGGGGCATCGTGGGATGGGGGGCGGCGATTCTCTGCATCGGCGTGGCCAATTGGATTCTGAAGATACTCTGAACTGAGCCTTCCGATCGGCAACTTCCCTCTCCCTGCAGGAACGGCT
>CAIJNU010000042.1 GCA_903822115.1 uncultured Candidatus Peregrinibacteria bacterium | reverse complement strand
CAGACCGATGTTTCAATTCATGGAAACAATGATGGGAGTGTAACAATTTCGGCATCAGGTGGAGTAGCTCCTTACCTGTATAAACTTGGCACAGGCGTTTATCAATCGTCTGTTGCAGTTCTCTTCCCTCTCCTTTTCCTCGCAGCGTGCACGGGGAACGTGACGCCTCCGAGCGACTCCGGAACTCCTCCCGCCGCGCCGCCGCCGCAGGCAAATGATGTGCCGGCAATCGGCTCGAAGATTTCCGACAGTCCGGTGATGTCCTATTCCTATCTGATCTCCGAGGCGTCTCCCGACGCGTTCGACGCCGCCACGAAGGCTGCGTTGGCAGGATACGACTTGCAGAGCTCCGTTCTTTCGGATGGCTCGAGGCAGATCACACTTCGCGCCACGAGGCATGATTCTCCCGAGTATCGCGATCAATCCTTTACGCTGAAGCCGGGTCAGAAGCTCTACTTCGTCGAGAAGTATCTTCAGGACGACGTCAACGGCGAGGAGAAGAACGAGAAGGATGACTGGGGCATCGTCACGGACAGCGGCGGCACCGTGGTCTCGACCAATCGATAATTGCCAAACGAAACGGGCCCCGAAGCGTTGCTTCCGGGGTTCGTTTTTTTGTGGCGCATCTTTGCATTCCATTTCCCTGTTTTCTTCCGGAAGGGTAGCATCATCGGTTGTTCTTCCCCCAATCCTCCATGAAAGATACGATCGAGAACAGAGTAGGAAGCGCCGCGGTCGCCGGATGGTGGACGCTCCTCATTGCGGCCGTCTTTCTTGCGCTCATGTGGGTATGGTACCTCTACATCGTGACCGCTCAGCCGGCGTGGGTTCTCTCCCTCTGCGGCCCGGGTGTCACATGGCCAATGCTGCGGACGATCATTCTTCTGGCGGTCAGCTTTCTCAAGATTTTTCTCTGGCTCATGGCATTCGTTGTCACCTGGCTCTCTCTCTGGGCTTGGCAAATGCGAAGGCGCTGATGAAGAGGGGCAACGCGGCAGATCACTCTATCAATCTCACGTTTCTTTCCGAGGTCTGTATGCGATGACCTCCGCCTTCTCCATCGTCACAAGTCCGTCTTTCACCATCCGCTCCAAATCGGGCAGAAATGCGTTGATCCTTTCCTCGGTGTCCACAATCTCGATGATCATCGGCAAGTCCTCGGAGATTTCCAATATCTTCGCCGAATGGAGATGACTGTTTGCGCCGAAACCCAACGTTCCCCGCAGGACAGTGGCCCCCGCCATCTTCCGCTTTCTTGCCTCCATCACGATTGCTTCGTAGAGCGGCCTTCCATCGAACTTGTCCGCCTCACCGATGAAGATACGGAGCAGCTTGGCTTGAGTGGGAAGATTCATATACGGGGCATTATACAAGACGACCGAGGGTCAATCCGAGAAACATGAGAAGTAATCCGAGAAGGTTTTGTCCCACCACATTTCCGACGACGAATGCCCACTCAGAATCTCGCATCAATTGCGACGATTCGAACATGAATGTTGAAAAGGTCGTAAAAGCTCCCATGAAACCCGTGAGGAGAATAAGCCGGGTCTCGCCACTGATGAAGAGTCGTTCCTCCGCAAGTGCCCAGATGAATCCGAAGGCAAGACAGCCAAGCATGTTGATGACGAACGTCCCCCACGGGAAGCCCGTAACATTCAGTCGTTGGACCAGAAGTGCGAGACCATATCGCGCGAGTGCACCGAGCGCACCGGCAAATCCGAGGAGGAGAATTCTCTGCATATCAAAGTACGTAGCCAACGGAGTATAAAACGAGATGGCTTGAACGTGAATCGAACACGTGAAGAATCCCAATAACAGGCTTGGGACCTAAGGAACATGTATTGGATAGGATCCCATCGCATTGCTCTTTTGTCTGTTACAATGCCTGCATGAGAAAGGCGATAGTATATGCGCTCCTGCTTACGGGGATGTTGACGATGGTTGGCTGCTCGTCGAAGCAGTCTTCCCCGCAGAACACTGATTCTGGTTCGGAATATGTTGGTTGGCACATGTATGAAAATAACAAGTATGGGGTTGCCTTCAGGTACCCCGCTGATTGGTCTGTGTCAGTGAGTGAAAATGCTGAAATCTTGGATATTCATCTTGCAAACAATGTATCGAGTACGAGTACCGGCAGTTCCGGTTTGGAGTGGTCTTTGGGCAAGCAAGAAATGGAAATGCAAATCGGACACGAGAAAGATGTTCATCAGGATTTTGATTCTTTTATTGCGTCGAAGCTCAGCGAAGGTGGCATGGGGGACTTCGGTGGTCCCATCCTCCCTTTTACTGTAGAGGGAATTCAGGTGAGGAAAATTCAAGATTCTGGATGGGATTCAGGCGTTTCTGGCCCGGGTTACTTCCTCGAACAAGACTCAGGACATTACACGTATATTTTTAGCGGAAGCAAATCAGACGACTACGGTACTATCGAGAGCATAATTCGTTCAGTCCGCTTCGTTGCACCTTCAAAGTAAGAGCGTAGCCGATCCTTCGATTCGTTTCACTCGCTCAGGATCGAGAAGTGAGTTTGTAAATTCTAGTTTGTAGGGCGATGTTTATGAATTCTGGCGGAATCGAACGGATGTTATTTGAAGTGATGAAGGTGGATGTCGGAGATATAGTCCAAAGAATGGCTTCTGGGAGTGCGAATCATCATACGATACTTAACACATAAATTATGTTATAATATACTTATGAGCGGACAAGAAGAACCATCCATTCTTTACGGTGAGGAAGCAGCAAATGAACTTGCACATGATGATGCAAAAATCACAGAGCTTCTCACTGCTTATCAGCAAACATTTGTTCCCGAGGGTGGAGAGCGGTTGGGGAAAGCCGTTGAGTGGGTGCGCAGGCATACTCTTCATGTATTGAATGATGTCCATCAAGCAGCGATAGCGAAGGTGAATGACGAGGTCGCAGCCATGGCTGCATGGTATCGATTGGGAACGTGGAAAGACGGTAGACCGGTGTTCGAGCTTACGCATGTTGTCACACTCACTTCCTATCGCGGCAATAAGCTCTCATCTCAGCTAATGGAACGTTGCATGCGGGAAGTGCTGGCAAAAGAACCGAATGCGCTGTTTTACATCTTCACAAAAACTCCAGAATTGAAGGGGAAATACGATAAACTCGTGCAGAGTGGAGCATGCGAAAATATTGGAATCGAGGGGATGCTGGCGATTGAGGAAAGTAATGGCTCACCTCCCTCTGATCCAGAAGGCGTCGCGACCATGAAAAGAAATTGCAGTGAATTTGGCGTGTATTTGTATGATCCGAAGAAGGAGAGGGATATTTCTGGCGGAGCCGACGGGACTTGAACCCGCGACCTCTTCCGTGACAGGGAAGCGCTCTAGCCAATTGAGCTACGGCTCCGTGGTTGGTGGCAGTGATGAGAGAAGGAACGATCGCGCGAAGCGCAGCTTATTTATTACGCGTTCGCAGGCTACGCTTAGCCAATTGAGCTACGGCTCCACGAATTTACGAGTATAGAAAGACCGAGGTCACGGATAGAGCTTATCAGAATGTCCAGGGGGGCACAATCGTTCCAGAATGCACGTTCGGATCATGATAGAGTCTCCGTATGAGCGTCATTTCGATACTCCTCACGATTGCGGGTCTGTGTGTCTTCGAGACGATCAGTTCGATCGATAATGCGATCATCAATGCCGAAGTCCTCTCGACGGTGAGCCCCCGCGCAAGACGATTCTTCCTCGGGTTCGGCCTCCTCACTGCGGTCGTGGTGGTGCGGGGTGTCCTGCCCTGGCTCGTCGTCTGGGCCGTGTTGCCGCAGCTCGGATTCCTCGGCGCCTTCACCGCCTCCTTCTCCGGCGATCC
This sequence comes from uncultured Candidatus Peregrinibacteria bacterium, assembly GCA_903822115.1. Classification (GTDB taxonomy): domain Bacteria; phylum Patescibacteriota; class Gracilibacteria; order Peribacterales; family Peribacteraceae; genus CAIKAD01. The sequence goes on along the minus strand of CAIJNU010000042.1, from coordinate 14,169 downwards.
TCTGGTTCATAGTGCCATGCTCACCGCCGCACCAGTCCTGCTTGTCGGCGGTGGGACATTTCTCATTCTCCTTTTCCTCCACTGGCTCTTCGTCGAGCCGAAGAATTTCGGACTCCATGCGGAACGATTCTTCGCCGGTCGCAGCGTGTGGTTCTCCGCTGCCGCGCTCTTCATCGTCGCTGCCATAACGCTGCTCTCATCGACTCGTGATTTTCGCATGGTCTGGAGTACGGTGATCGGTCTCCTCGTCTTCGCCGTTTCCCACGGACTCAAAGAGAATGCCGAGAGCGGAGAGGAGATGCTCCTCAAGCGGCACTACTCCGATCTGCGCAAGCTTCTCTATCTCGAAATTATCGACGCCACGTTCTCCGTTGACGGCGTGCTGGGTGCTTTCGCTTTCACGCTCTCCATTCCGCTGATTCTCCTTGGCAACGGGCTTGGTGCTCTGGTCGTTCGTCAATTAACCATGGGCAATATATCCCGCGTGAGGAAGTATTTTTATCTGAAGAACGGCGCGATGTATTCGATCTTCTTTCTCGGACTTATCATGGTTAGCGAGGCGTTTGGCATGGAATTCCCCGCGTGGATCTCTCCGGTTGTGACCTTCCTCATCGTGGGATTTTTCTTCTGGAAATCGGCGAGGGAATTGAAGATGAGAGCAGGGGATTTGGTGGAGGCGGTGGGGAAGAAGTAAGAAATTAGACATAAGACATAAGATATAAGACGTAAGGAAACGGAAACGACCATCCCCCTTCTTCTATCTCATGTCTTATATCTCACATCTCATGTCTCACATCTTTTCTCTCAAAGCTTCGGCTTTCTGCTATGCCAATCCGTTTCCTGTTGAAACGCGTGTCCGACTCCGAAGAGCAGATCTTCCCTAAACTGCGGGCCGATGAGCTGAATGCCGATGGGAAGATTTCCCGATGAGAAACCGCAGGGAAGTGCGAGACCGGGAAGACCGGCAAGCGAAGCGGGGATCGTGAAGGCGTCTTCCAGATACGCTTGCACAGGATTGTCGGTGTGAGCGCCAATTTTGAAAGCGGGGGTTGGCGCAGTGGGAGTCAGGATGACATCGACTTTTTGCAGAGCGTCTTCGAAATCTTTCTTTACGAGCGTGCGGACTTTCTGCGCCTTGCGGTAGTACTGATCGAAGTAACCTGCAGAAAGAGCATAGGTACCGATCATGATGCGGCGCTTCACTTCAGCACCGAACCCTTCGCTTCTCACTCTCTCATAATAGTCGAGAAGGTTCTCAGGATGGGGAACCGTATGCCCATACCGGACGCCGTCATAGCGGGCCATATTCGAACTCAATTCACACGGAGCGATGACGTAGTACGTAGCGACTCCATAGGTTGTGTGCGGCAGACTGATATCGGTCACCGTTGCACCCAGGCTCTCGAAAATTTTTGCAGCAGCACGGACGCTGGCGATGACTTCAGGATCAGCTCCTTCAATGAAGTACTCTTTTGGCAGTCCGATTTTCAACCCCTTGATGGATGTATGGAGAGAGGAGAAGTAATCGGGAACGGGAACCGAAGAAGTTGTGCCATCGAGAGGATCTTTTCCAGCCATCGTTTGCAGGATGAGCGCCGCGTCTTCCACGGTTTTTGCCAGGGTGCCGATCGTGTCGAGTGAGCTGGCGTAGCTCATCACACCGAAGCGGCTGGTGCGGCCGTACGTTACTTTGATACCTGTACAGCCACAGTAGCCGGCAGGTTGTCGGATGCTTCCGCCTGTATCCGTGCCGAGGGCGAACAGGCATTCATCCGCAGACACGGCGGCTGCCGATCCGCCCGATGAGCCACCTGAAACTCTTTCCAAATTCCAAGGGCATTTCGTCACGCCAAAACAGCTGGATTCCGTACTGCCACCGCAGGTGAATTCATCCGTATTCACTTTGCCAAAGCTGATGGCTCCTGCGGTTTTAAGACGCTTGGTCGTCGTGGAGTCGAATGGCGGAAGATAATCCTTGTCTCTCAGAATATTCGAGCAAGCAGTCGTCGGGACTCCCTTCTCACAGAAGACATCTTTGGCGAGGTAGGGAATGCCGGAGAGGGGCGAATCGAAGTTACCGGAGGTATCCAGTTTCTTAGCTTCAGTAAGGGCTGAATCGAAATTACGGTGGACGACACAGTTGAGGGATTGATCCACATTTTCCACTCTCTTAATGCAGGAGCGCAGCAGCTCCTCCGCAGAGAGCTTGCGCTTCTTGAGGAGATCGTGAGCCTGAGAAATGGTGTAAGAGCAGGGCTCCATGCGAATTAACCGTGTGCGGGTGGGGAAGCGATCTGATGGTCGATGATCGGGAGGGGGCTCGTTTGCAGGAGTGCGTCGGGAGAAGTTTCTTCGCCTCGAAGGATGTCTTCGCGAAAGACATTGTTCAGTCCGGTGACTTGCGACGTGGGCTCGACATTGTCGGTATTCACCTCGGAGAGCTTGTCGATATACTGGAGGATCGACGTGAGCTCGGGTGCGAACTTCTCGACTTCCTCGTCCGTAAGACGCAGTCGAGCGAGTTTGCCGATATGCCGGACGGCGGCGGGATCGAGGGAAACCATGTGCGTGGAGGATAGAGGGAATCTGAGGAGAATCAAGAATGGTGAATTGTGAATCTTGCAAACAAGGAATGATCCTGGAACGCACAATTCACAATTCAATCCTCATACTTCATACTCTCCCCATGCATCTCCAGCGTCTGCGCGGGCGGAAGATCTGTGAGCGGGTTCTCAAGCGGGGGATGCTCGTTCGGGGGCAGACGATGCATATGCGGGTGCTTCTCGGTACTCCGAAACATCCGCATGCGGATGCGAAGAATCCGGCGCTCTACATTGGCACCATCGCTTCACTCAAGCTCGATAAGTCCGCGGTGAAGCGCAATCGGATGCGTCGGCGCTGCCGCGAGGCGTGGCGCATTGCCATGCGGGATGTTCCGTGGCCCCTCGTCGTTTCGTTCCAGTTGTTGATCATGCCGCGATCCTCTAGTCTGAAAGCCCCCTTCCCGGAAATCCAGAAGGACGTTTCCCGCTTCCTTACGACTCTCCGATCATGGCCGATACCAAGCGTCGCAACTCGATCTTCGATTTCATCCTGATCTTCCTGATCGTCTATTTGGGAAGTCAGTTCCTACTGAAGATGTTTTCGCCTGCTGCGCCTCCGTCCGGAACGCAAGCGGGGACGATGCACCTCTCCGTGGGGAACGTGACGACGGGAAATAATGCAATCGTCTCGGTTCAGAACAATACCGACAAGGAGTTTGTGTTTGCGAAGCGTTGCCCCCTGCCCCCCGTCGATGTGTTCTTTGTGGGAAATGGCACCGAGAGCGGTGGAAAATTGACCGATGTCACATCGGATAAAACGGCTGTCGCTTGCCAAAATCCTCCATCCATCGCCGCGGGCGCAAGCGCGCAAGTGAACCTCGCAGCATGGAAGTATTCAATCTTCTCGAAGACGGGAATGTATGAAGTGCGATTGCCCTACTCGGGATCGGGGAAGATCGCGGGCACGCAACCGACGGCGCGCTTTACACTCGCCGACCCCGGGACCTTCACGAAGATTTTCCGGACATTCATCTCGAAGCCGTTCCTCAACTTTCTCATCTTCGTCGCATCGATTCTTCCCGATCACAATCTCGGCATCGCGATCATCGTGCTGACATTGGCGGTGAAGCTCATCCTCTATATTCCCACGCAGCATGCGATGGAGGGGCAGAAGAAAATGCAGATGCTGCAGCCGAAAATCGACGAACTCAAGCACCTCTATCCCAATGACCCGCGCAAGCAGCAGGAGGAGACGATGAAGCTCTGGAAGGAGCACGGCGTGAATCCGTTCCAGTCGTGCCTCCCAACGCTCGTGCAGTTCCCCGTGCTCATCGGACTCTTCTACGTCATACGCGATCAGTCGGTGCTGGCGCTTTCGCATCACCTCATCTATCCCGCCTACCAGCACTTGAGCTGGAGCTTCGGCACGATGTTCCTTGGCTTCGATCTCCTCAAGCCCAGCTTGTACGTCATGCCGCCGCTCCTTGTGATCTTCCAGTTTCTCCAGATGAAACTGGCGTTCACGATTTCGGCGAATAAGAATAAGAAGGCGAAGACCGTCGTCGACGAGAAGGGGAAGAAGGCAGGAGGAGCATCTTCGGCGATGGAGATGCAGCAGAAGATCATGCTCTACGTCCTGCCGCTCATGATCGGCTTCTTCGCATTCAAGTTCCCCGCGGCGGTTTCGATCTACTGGGGTGTCTCGACGCTGTTTGGCATCGGGCAACAAATGATCGTAAATCGCGAACACCTCAGTGTTCGCTAACCTTGAAAAGCCTGTCCTGAGCTTGCCGAAGGATGAACCGCGAACACCTCAGTGTTCGCTGAAATGCGAGTCTGTGTCATGGTGAGCCCTGTCATCCCGAGCTTGTCGAGGGACGAACCATCACAGACGAGCGTGTCGCCCCTCGTCAGAGCCTGTCCTGAGCTCTGTCGAAGGACTCGGGGAGACACGGCTCTACGTCCTTAAGCGATCGTCACCTCCTTGCAGAGGTAGACGTCCTGGATCGCATGGAGGATCTCGACGCCCTGTTCTTTTGGCTTCTGGAAGGCCTTTCTGCCAGAGATGAGCCCCGATCCGCCCGCCCGCTTATTGATGACCGCGGTCATCACGGCTTGCTGGAGATCGTTCTCGCCACTGGCACCGCCGGAGTTGATGAGGCCGATCCTGCCCATGTAGCAGTTGGCGACCTGATAGCGCGTGAGATCGATGGGGTTGTCGGTGGTGAGCACCGTGTACATGCGCTCGTCGGATTTGCCGTACTTGCCCTCGGGACTCATCGCCGTGAAGCCGCCGTTATTCTCGGGGAGCTTCTGCTTGATGATGTCCGCTTGGAGCGTGACGCCGAGGTGGTTCGCCTGTCCGGTGAGATCGGCGGAGACGTGATAATCCTTATCTTTTTTGAAGTCTTTATTTCGCAGGTAGCACCAGAGCACCGTGAACATTCCGAGTTTGTGAGCGTGTGCGAACGCCTGCCCCACCTCCACGATCTGCCTCCCGCTCTCCGGTGAGCCGAAGTAGATCGTCGCGCCCACGCCCTTCGCGCCCATATCGAACGCCTCCTGCACCGTGCCGAACATGATCTGATCGAACTTGTTGGGATAGGTGAGGAGTTCGTTGTGATTGATCTTCACGATGAAGGGGATCTTCGCGGCGTACTTCTTCGCGACCATCCCGAGTACGCCGAAGGTCGATGCGACGGCGTTGCAGCCGCCCTCCACTGCGAGCCGCACGATGTTCTCCGGGTCGAAGTAGTCGGGATTCTTGGCGAAGGAAGCTCCCGCCGAATGCTCGATGCCCTGATCCACCGGCAGAATGGAGAGGTAGCCGGTGTTGCTCAGGCGTCCATGCCCGTAGAGATCCTTGAGATTCTTCAGGACGTCTTTGGAGCGGTCGGACTGCCCGAAAACCTCATCCAGATGCGCAGAACTCGGTATGTGCAGTCGTGATTTGTCGATGGTTTTGCACTGGTGATCGAGGAGGGGAGCCTGGGCGCCGAGGACGGTTTTTATCTCCTGAAAATTCATGGGGAAGGAGGAGGAAGAAGTGGCCGGATCATACCACGATGTTTCGTCGGGTTCGACATGCGCCGATGCCTCCGCCGATCCAAGCGTCGGTGTTTTTTGCGGGCTTGCGGCCATGTATGATGCGTCCATCGCATCCTCTCCGCAGTCTTCGGCGCTCCATCTTTACAACACGCTCACGAAGCGCGAGGAAGAATTTGTTCCGCTCGAGAAGGGTGTCGTGAAGATGTACACGTGCGGCCCCACCGTCTACGGCCGACCGCACATCGGAAATTATTCCTCGTTCCTCATGGCCGACCTGCTCGCACGGTGGTTGAAGGTGAAGGGGTACGACGTGCGTCAGGTAAAAAATATTACCGACGTCGGTCACCTCGTCGCCGATGCCGATCACGGAGAGGATAAAATTCAGAAGCAAGCGGAGCGCGAGAAGATTGATCCACTCGATGTCGCACGCAAGTACACCGAGGAGTATCTGGAGGATGAGGCGGCACTTCGCTTCCTCGAACCTTTCGCGCGTCCGCGCGCGACCGAGACGGTGAAGGAAATGATCGCGATCATCCAGACGCTTATTAAAGGAGGACACGCATACGAGACCGAGGATGGCATCTACTTCGACGTGAACACGTTTTCCTCCTACGGGCAGCTCTCGGGGAACACACTTGAGAATTTGGCTTCTGGATCACGAATATCGATAGACGAGAAGAAGCGTCATCCCGCGGATTTCGCGCTGTGGAAGAAGTGTGTCGGACCAAACGCGCGGCACTTGCTGCGTTGGTCGTTCCCCGCGGGCGAGCGTGTGAATTCCACGGGCGAAGATTCTTCCGTTGGTTTTCCCGGTTGGCATATCGAGTGCTCGGCGATGTCGCGAAAATTTCTCGGAGAGCACATCGACATCCACACGGGCGGCGAGGACAACATCTTCCCGCACCACGAGTGCGAGATCGCGCAGAGCGAGAGCAGTTGTCTTGATCCCGGTGACCGCGCGCCCTTCGCTCGTTACTGGCTCCATCGTCGCTTCATCGACATGGGTGACGTGAAGATGAGCAAGAGTCTCGGCAATGTCCTCACGCTGCCCGACATTGTCGCGAAGGGATTTTCCCCGCTCGACCTTCGCTACTACCTCCTCTCGGTGCACTACCGGACGAATCTGAAGTTTACGGAGAAGGGGCTCGAAGATGCGAGGAAAGCGCGGAGAAAAATCACGGAGTGGATGGAGGAGGTGAGTGCAGGAGACGGGGAAGACAAGGATGAAGAATTCAGTCGGGAGTTCGATGCGGCGATGGATAACGATCTCAATACACCCGCGGCGCTGGCAGTCGTCTTCACGGCGATGAACGCGAGCAGATCGAAGCCGAGCACCTTCCCTCAGGTCTACCGAAAGTTCGTCGATCGCGTCCGCCAGACCTTCGGCTGCTTCGAGCCGGAGGAGGAAATCGTCCCTCCGGAGGTTAAGGCGCTCTTAATTGAGCGGGAGGCCGCCAGGGTGAAGAAGGACTTTTCGGCTTCAGACAGCCTAAGAATGGAGATCGAGGCATTGGGATATTCGGTGAAGGACACTCCTGCGGGGCAGAAGATTCAGAGGATTTGAGTGTCAATCTGTCCATACAAGCGTGAGAATCGGCCAATACTCCAAATATTCTTTCGTACGGAACAAGGATTTCCGCAACAAGATTTTGAAATATGCCCAAGATTCTTTTGCGGGTGAAATTTGTGTGTTTTGCGCAGTACAAACCCGAAGAAACGACATTCCGACGCCAAGAACTGCCTTTTAGCCCCCTGCATCCGCGTAACGGATACCCTCAGAGGGCGTTTAGGTGATTGCCACCCGCTCTGTTGCGAGCTTGCGTGAGGGAGAGCCCCTTCGCTAGGATCATCGCTGATCCGCTCGAGAGAAGGTGAGCGAGGTCATCTTGTGATCATTGTCATATCGGCAACTTGCTCCGCCAAAACGGAACAAGCATCACATCCCTCCTTTAAGGGGGATCGTGCGCGAGGTCATCCTCCCCGACATTAACCTCTACTCTTGGTGCGTTCTCTTTATATTTAAGGAGGCGAGTGCCATGACTCAATATATTTGAGACCGGCGCTCAAACTCACGACACACGAGTGTAGTTGCATAGGGAGTGTGCCCTTCCTCCTCTTCTCTTCCTTTAGATCTACACGAACACCTTTCATTTTTCTCTCGTTTTTACTTCCCTACCTCCTTCCTTATTATGGAACTTTCTCGTTTGAAGAAAGTCCTGGCAGGATTTTCCGTTGCTGCGATCGCGCTGACGCAAATCTCTACAGCGCTCGCTGCTTACACGGATGTCCCGTCAGGGTCGTGGTACGAGTCGGCAGTGTCCGCACTGTCACAGTACCTCGATGCTACACAGACGAACTTCCGCCCTGGCGATCTCGCCACGCGCGCGGAATTCGTGAAGCTCGTCGTTGAAATGAACGGCGGCATTCTCTCGACGGCTCCGGCCGTTCCCACGTTCGATGACGTGGCTCCTTCCGCTTGGTACTACGGGTACGTGGAGGACGCTGCGGCTGACAAGTGGGTCCAAGGCGACGGCGCATGCGTGGGATCGCATCCCTGCTACGCTCGCCCGACGGCGAACGTCAACCGCGCAGAGGCTGCCAAGCTTCTCGTTACGGCTTTCGGTCTCGATAAGACCGGCGCCTCCGCTCAATTCGTCGACAACCCCTCTGGCCAGTGGTACACGGACGTCATTCAGACGGCCGCCGATCACTGCGTCTTGCAGGGTGACGATTCGACGGGAACGGTCCGCCCCGGCGACAACATGAACCGCGCCGAAATGGTCGTCATGCTTAACCGCGTCGACCAGGGTCTGACCTACGGCAAGGACTGTGGAACGGGCAACAAGCCCGCCGGTCCGGCCATCACCTCCGCGACGGCAGTGTCCGCCACGAAGGTGGATGTTGAATTCAACACGGAAGTTGACGCGACGGCCGCAGCGACGGCCAGCGACTACGCCGTGACGCAGACCGGCACGCCGGCCCTCGCGGTCACGTCCGTTGCAGCAGTCAATTCCAAGACTGTTGAACTCACGATGACGAACGCTCTCACGAGCGGTGCCAACTACACCGTTACGGTCAGCAACATGAAGACGGCAGCCGGTGATATCTTTTCCGACTCCGCCGCCTTCTCGGGCTACAACGCGACCCCCATCGGTAACGGGACGCTCGAAGTAGCTCTCTCCTCCAAGAACCCCGTTGGCGACACGGTCCCCAAGGGTGCTCGCGGAGTCACGATGCTCTCTCTCGACCTCACCGCTTCCTGCGATGATGACGTAACGCTCACGGACCTCACGGTTCTCCACGAGGGTTACGGACAGAGGACAGACATTGATGGCGTGTACGCCATGGTCGATGGTTCACGCGTTTCGCGCTCCCGCTCCATTGATTCCAAGGATCAGACAGCCGATATTCGCTTCACGACTCCCGTTGTTGTCCCCAAGTGTAAGACGGTGACGTTGGATGTTGCCGCGGATATCGCTTCCACTGCCGATTCAGGTGGTGAGCACAACCTCACGGTAGAGCTTGCATCCGATGTCGTTGGCAATGCCAAGAGCACGACCGGCAACTTCCCGCTCAAGAGCAACACCTTCAAGGTGGCTGCAGTGACGGGTGGTTCCGTGACGGTGGACTACCGTCAGATTTCCCCGAGCTCCGGTTACGTCGGAGACAAGGGAGTGGTAGTCGGCAAGTTTGAATTCGATGCAGACTCCAAGGAGGATCAGACCCTCTACTCCGTGACGCTCCACCAGGACGGCACTGTCGCCGACGGTGATGTCACGAACCTCCGCATGCGCCGAACGGACGGCACGGTCATCACGAACACGGTTGCGCAATTCAGCAACAAGTTCGCGACTCTGACCTTCAACCCGCCCTTCACGATCCTCTCGGGTGACAAGATCAACCTTGAGGTGGTCGGCGATGTCAGCGGCGGTGCTGCGAAGAATTCCATTATAAATCTCGACGAGACGTCTGATGTGTTTACCGTCGGTTCCCTCTACGGGTACGGCGTCAACGGACAGCTCTACGGTTCCAACGTGACGATGGCCACGGGAGCGGATTCAGCAGTTGAAACGCTCACCGTTAAGGCCGGAGAGTTCACGATTGAGATTAACGGACCTTCCACGCAGAACTACACCCGCGATCAGCACAGCGCGACGCTTGCCAACGTGAAGCTCACGACGGGCGGCGATCCGGTGGACATCCGCAAGATGTTCGTGATGATTACCGGTAGCACAAGCTCCGGTCATTCATTGGTGTACAGCAATGCAACGTACGGCACGATTGCCTCCGTGATGGATACGGTATCCCTCAAGGATACGACGACGGGACGCGCCATTTCCGGCAACCGTCTCACGAGCGGTACGAACTATGCTGCCTCAACTTCGACTCTTACGTATCAGGTATACGAATTCGATGACTTCACCGTGAATGGTGCGGGAACGTACCAGCTCAACGTCGACTTCACCGACAACAGTACGGGTAATCACCCGACAGGTGGTGATCAATTCAGGGCTATTGTTTGCGGCGAACCGAGCGAGAAGGATGCCGGTCAGACTGTCAATTCCTGCACCTTTAACAGCATCATCGGTGCCAACCCTGCTTATAACTTGAGCATTGAGAGTCAGACGACAGGCGACAAGGTCCACGATGTCCGCCCCGGCGGCTCCATCATCGGCAACATACAGAATATCGCCGATGCGTCCCTCGGAGTTGCTGTGAAGTCGCTTGCCTCTTCGGGCACGGCGGTCAAGAACTCCAAGGATGTCAAACTGCTTCGCTTCGAGTCCACGGCGGGTGATGCGAAGGATATTCGTGTCACGAAGTTTGTCTTCCAGGCCGCTTCCGGAGCCCTCACGAACGGCACGAACTACACGCTCTGGGCCGATACGGACGGCAACGGTGTCGTAGACACGAAGATTGACAGTGGCAAGGCTGCAAGCTCTACGACGGGTACGGTCACCTTCGACACTATCAAGAACGGCGGCTACGTCGTTCCGAAGTCGACAACGGTCGCCTTCGAGGTTCATGCAGACATCGCTGGCTCTCTTCAGTTAGTCTCTCCCGATCCGCGATATTTGCTTCAGCTGAAATTCGCGACGTCAGGTGCCGTTGAGGCAGAGACGGTTGATCGCGGAAGCAGCATTTCTGTGACGCCAGTCACAACGGCAAATGCGCCGCTCTACACCTTGGTTAGCCAGGGTAACCTCTACGTTACGAAGGACACGGTGTCGGTCAATAGCCACATGCTCCTCGGCGGTACGCTCGGCGACCCCGTTCTCCGTCTGAACATGCGTGCGGAATTCGAGCCGATCGATGTCACGAAACTCTTCGTTACGAACGCGACTTCTGCAAGCTCAGTTGACCACTTCGATCTCTACCTCGACGGCGCAACTTCGCCGTTCGCAACGGCAACGACGTCGAACTGTCTGACTGCAGATGATGTTCCTAGCTACACTTACTGTGCGAGCATGCAGAGTCAGCAGCTCATCGTCGATCCGAGCAAGCCGGACGTAAAAATCCTTGTCCGTCCTCGCATCAAGAGTGATGTCGACGGAGGCGTGGATACGGACGCGGTGACGCTCCACGTTGATGCTACGGTTGGCGGCTCGTTGTCCGCAACGGGAGCCATTCGCGCTCGTGGTGTCAATTCCAGCAATAACCTCTACGAGAACTACACGTCACATCCGGCTGGAGTCGTCATCATTGGTTCGACATCATCGACAGCTACGAATGCACAGATCACCGGTGCGGCTAACGTCATTACGATGAGCAAGATCGGAACGATCGTAAACGCGAACCCCGATCCTCAGGGTACGACACTGGCTGCAGGTGCCAAGGACCTCGGTATCTTCAAGTTCACCGCTCTGGACAACACGAACACGAACCACGGCAGCAACAAAGTCACGCTGTCGGGTGTGATCTTCAATGTCCAGGCTACGAACGTTGCATTGGATGGAAGCTCATTCAAGCTTCACCTCCTCGGTGACACCATTACGACAGCGTCTTGTACGTATTACAACTCGCTTGGTCATGCAGGTCTCACCGGTTCCAGCGCTGCCTCGGGTTCTATGCTTATCAAGTGTCCCCTCACCGGTACACCGAATACGCAGATCAATCCGGGTGGTGACCTCACGGTCGCTTTGAGAGCGACGGTCAGCAACCCCAAGGTTGACAATGCCCGAACGACGAACCTCTCCGTATCGCTCACGAACTTCTCGAACATCAATAACGCGAGCTTCGGTACGGGTGCGAGCTTCCTTGTCTGGTCTGATAAGGATGATTCCACTGCTACGACCTTCTACTGGACCGAGTACTCGACGGATTCGATCTCGTCGACGAACTACGGTGGATAAGTTCTTTGCCTCGTAAGCAACCAAAAACCCTCCGCGAAAGCGGGGGGTTTTTTGGTGCCCCCTCCCCGACCTTCGCTTTGCTCAGGTCACCCCTCCCCCGAATCGGGGGAGGGGTTGGGGTGGGGGCTTTTATCCAAGTATTTGCCTCTTGGTCTCAAGGAGTTTCTTCATCAACGGCCTCAGAACGATTTGCTGTTCCGGTGGATAGGTCACGAGCATGCCGCCGAACTTCTCCTTGAAGGACGAGATACCCTTCCACGGATGGCTTGCATCAGCATCAGGCGGCGCCAAGCCGAGCAGATCGTAGGAAGCGCAGCCTTGTTCCCTGCAGAGGCGCATGGCCTCCCACTGGAGCAGGTAGGGGGCCATGAGGGCGCGATGCTCGTAGTCCGAGGCTCCGTAGTAGTAGATGCCTGTCTTGCCCCACATCACGCCCATGAGACCAGAGATGGGCTTCTTGGACGTGGGTGAAAAGGCGAGGAGGAGGAAGCCCCCCTGGAGGCCACGCAGAAAACTTTCGTAGTGCTTCTTCGGGAGATTTTGGAATCGGTCTCTTTGGCTCGTCTGCCTGAGAAGCGCATAGAACGCATCGATATCCTCGCTTCGTCTCACGGAGACGCCGTGTTTCTCAGCGAGACGAATGTTGTAGCGGCCTTTGTGGTGCATCTGGGCCAGGAGGGCTTCTTCCGGGAGCTTCAGATCGATCAGGAGAGTGGCTTCGGGCTGGATGTGGCGTCCCGAGCTTGCGAATTGAATGGACGGAGCCTCCAGCTCCTGCACAGGGGAGAGCGAAAGACTCAAACATTTGTCCTTCTTCGCCTCCACGATAATGGCTTCCAGAAGGTCTCTTTTCAAATTATTGGACAGGGAATCTTCCCAGAGGGGGCCGCGGGGGATATCCCAGGTGGAGAGTCCAAACGCCGTCCTATCGATGACGACGAGGGCGGAAGCATGGATGGATTCTCCTTCTATTGCGGCGAAGATCCGGACCTTGCGGCTGAGAGCTTCTTGGAGGTGTTTCCACTCCAGTGATTGCCAGAGCGTTCCGTGAGCATGACATCGTACCCATGCGTCATAGGCGGGCTCCTCGGCGATGGAAAGTTCGCGGATCTGCACCTCCCTAGTATGAAGGTGTAGAGCCAACTGTAAAATGTCAGATTTTCTCGGTGAATCGTTGGCCGAGAGTGGCCGGGGAGGTACAATTGGGGATCTTCCCTCTTCAATCCATGGCCTACACCCTCGCACCCCTTCCCTACGACTTCGCCGCCCTCGAGCCTTTCATCTCCGGCGACATCATGCATGTGCACTACGAGAAGCATCATCAGGCGTACTGCGACAATACCAACAAAGCTCTCGCTGGCACCGCCCTCGAAGGCAAGTCGATCGAAGAAGTCTTAGAGAATCTCTCCCAGCTCCCGGAAGATAAGCGCAGCGCAGTTCGCAATCAGGCGGGCGGGTACTTCAATCACACGCTCTTCTGGAACTGCATGAAGCCGCAGGGAGGCGGGAAGCCCGCAGGAGATCTCCTCAAGGTTCTGGAGGATTCCTTCGGTTCGTTCGAATCTTTCCAGGAGAAGTTCACGGCCGCGGCGATGTCGGTTTTCGGCTCCGGATGGGCGTGGTTGGTAGCCAAGGACGGCAAGCTCCAGATCGTACAGACCCCCAATCAGGATTCGCCGGTGTCGCAAGGTATGACGCCTCTCTTCGCGATCGACGTGTGGGAGCATGCGTACTACCTCCAGTACAAGAATCTTCGTGCCGACTATGTGAAGGCATTCTGGAATGTGGCGGATTGGGATGGAGTGGGAAAAAGGTTAATTCAGACGAAGTAATGCCCGGCTTCGCTGCGCTACGCCGGGGCATCCGGCTTTCCCCGTATTAATCGCGGCGTAGTTCGGTGCAGCGAAGCGAAACCGAACGAAGCCGGATGGAGTGTGGCGGATTGGGATGGAGTGGGGAGGAGGTTGGTGGAGACTCGAGACTGAAGAATTCAACTCGGTCGTAATTTGGTTGTGCTCACTGCATAGAGCTCCTTGTCGTATCTCTACGCTTTCCTCGTATTTGACTTCATCTTAAAAAGCTCTAGATTATTCCCAGAGTATGATTTCCTCGCGCACGCTCGTTTTGGGCCTTGCACTCCTTCTCCTCCTTACGGAGGGAAAGAGGCTGGCTGCGTGATGAGAAGAAAAGTCGAAGCAGAGCCCCTTTCCCAAGCGGAAGCGGCT
>CAIJNU010000041.1 GCA_903822115.1 uncultured Candidatus Peregrinibacteria bacterium | reverse complement strand
GAAATGCTTTCAAATAAATTATTCCATAATTGATGACACAAATTTATAGAGATTATTCCATATAGACTAGCAACCTAGATAATATTTGTTCATCGTGGATGAGATTCCAGCTATCTTGCTAAAACCTTCTATTTTTGTTCTAAATATGTGAAAGGAGGTGCAATTGTTTTGGCTTCTGAAGCTGCAACTTGCTATAGTACTGAATGCTTATGAGTATCTATGAAAATATCGCTCTGAGGATAATCAAGGAACAGGAGCTTCTCATGGGGCCGATTGCTTGGCTGGAGGCGGGTAAAGTGAGCGGCCTGAAAATTGTTGATAGAGAGAAAGAGGTCATTTCCATCGAGGACAGCAATGCGGCAACAGCCCTCAATGGTTTGACTGATCGCTTTGAAAAGCTATTTGGTAGGACTGGACGTGAAGTTTGTAAAGAGGCAGCTGCTGCCTTGGTTGCGGATCTACAGCCTTCTCAAATACCAGCAAATCTGCTCTAGATAGCAGAGATTAGCTTCTCAGCATGTAAGAAATATGCTATCATGATCTGATGGATTTTGATGGAAACACACAAGCCAATATCAATCCTGGTGCCACACCTGGAGCGAGTGCTAGTGATTCGACTCTTGTAGAGAGTCTCTACAAAAAAAATGTAGAGATCTTGATACAAAATAAGATTTTTTCGCTCTTAAGCAAATTATATGAGATCAGCATTTTGACTTTGGAGCCTAGGGAATTGGGGAATCAAATTAGCCAAACTATTCAGGAAAATCTTAGTCTTGAGTGCGTTGGATTATTTACCTTTGATGAGAAATCTGACACGCTCCTCCCCTTGGCATATTCAATGTCAGAACGACTGCAGAGAATTTTGCAGGATCTCCAATTGCCCATTGAAAAGACCAATATCGATTCAATATCAACTATCGAATTTTTAAATGACATAATTCATTCTCGAAAAGAAAAGATTGTGAATTCATTTTCAAATATTTGGGGAGAAAGAATTGATGCTACGAAACTTGCCTTGATCGCAACGCAATCCAACATAAAGACAACTCTATATTTTCCTTTGGCTATAGAAAATAGAGTTCTCGGCATGGTAATGCTTTCGATGAATCGTCCATATGAATCACTTAGCGTTGTCGAAAAAGAATCCATACAGAGCTTTCAGAACGTTATCTCGCTTGCCCTCGAAAAAGCTCTCTTGTACAAGCGACTTGAAACCGCCAACAATGAACTCAAAGAGCTCGATCGTCAGAAGGACGAACTCCTTGGCATGGTGAGCCATCAACTGGCGACACCGGTTACTTCGATGCGGTGGTACCTGGAAATGTTTGAAGATGGCGATATGGGCGCCATGCCCCCCGAGCAGATCGCGACCATCAAGAAAATGCAGGGCATCGTGCAGGACCTTTCGGATCTCGTCAGCATGATTTTGGACGTGTCTCGAATCCAATTGGGTCGCCTGCGACTGGAGCCCAAGCCTCTCGCCATCGGAGAATTCGTGACCGATATCCTCAGCGTCATCGAACCGAAGGCGCAGGAGAGGGGAGTGATCTTCAACAAATTCATTGCCAAGGATCTCCCGACCGTTCCCCTCGACAAGAAGTACACGCGCATGGCGATCGAGAACCTGCTCTCGAATGCGGTGAAGTACACACCCAAGGGCGGCGAAGTGCGTTTCACGGCGGAAGTGCGCGGCGAGAATTTGTACTTCGAAGTGAAGGACACCGGCTGCGGCATCCCGAAGGAGGATCAGGGCAAGATCTTCGGCAAGCTCTTCCGCGCGAGCAACGTTCGCAACTCCGTCGATGGCAACGGATTCGGTCTCTACGTCGCCAAAGGCGCGACGGAGAACCAGAACGGCAAGATCTGGTTCGAGAGCGAAGAGGGGAAGGGGACGACGTTCTTCGTGCAGCTGCCCCTCACCCAACCGGCTACGAAATAAGCCACACCCCCAGAACCATCATGCATGTGAGTAGTATTTTCCCCGGGAGTTTTTTGAGAGCGTTCGGGTCTCCGTACTTCGGTGCAATGACGAAGAACAGGGCGGAAATGGCGAAAATGTACGCTGGCAGAGTGGTATCGATGGCGGAGACGAGGGCGGGAATACCCAACTTCACCGCGAAATTGAACGCGGCCATGGCGCAAACGTTCGTGACCTCGATGATGATGAAGAGTCGGTAGACGGGGAGGATTCTGATGAGGTTGATGGAGAATGTTCTTCTGCCCAGAGGAGAAAGAAGCGGAGAGAGACCGGCCAGAATTATTCCAATATTGATGAGGAGAAATCCCATGAAGAAGGCGCAGTGTAAGTACACTATTTTTTCGAGGAGCACTACGGCGACTTGGATCAAGGCCGCAACGGACATGAATCCCAAGGACTCGATGTGCGAGCGCGACTTTGAATTCATGAGGGAGAACAAGATCGACGCGATGATGAGCAGCACAATGCCTATGTACTGCAGGGGCAGAAGAACTTGTCGCAGGAGCAGGTAACTCGCGATGGGGAGGAGTGCCGGTTCCAGATTCCAGTACGCAGCAACGATGCCCGCTTCACTCAGCGACAAGGCCTGAAAATAGAATGCCATGCTGCATTGAATGAGAACGCCGGCCGCGATCGCCATTGCCATGACGCTGAGTGGAGGGAGTGTCCAGGATACGAATGGGAAGACGAAGGGGATGATGAGAAAGAGAACGAGAGCCGAAAAGGAGCTCGTGATAATTCCCATCCACGGTTTCGCCAGAACCTGATCGACGCAGTGGGCATCGAGGATATGGACGACCGCCCACAGAAGCGGGGCGATGAGGGCGAAAAACAGCCACATTGGACGCAGTCTAGAGGACGAGGGGCAGAAATACCAAGATCACTCGATAGATTCGCAATGTTTCTGCATGAAACACCAAGATCGTCCCTTGAATTGCATGACAGAGTATTGCCATACTGGAGTGTCTTTCCCCATTCCTTCATGACGAATAAAAGCTCCTTTGTCCGCAGAATAATCGGTGCCCCCTTCCTCATTGGCATCCTTTGTGGTGCCGTAGCAGTGGGAACGGCTCTCGCGACCTTCCGAGGCTCGGCGGTATTCTCCGATATCCCTGTGGGATCGTTCTATGATCAGGCGGTGGGTGAGATGAACGCGGCGGGGATTATCAAGGGATACGATGCGACGCACTTCGGCCCCAATGATTACGTTACGCGCGGGCAGATTGCCGTGCTCCTCAAGAGACTTCGCGACAATCTCAATGGTGTTGTGACGGCATCGTCATCTTCGTCCGTGAGTTCGCAGGTTTCTTCTTCATCTTCCAGTTCTTCATCTTCCATCTCATCTTCATCCTCCTCTTCCGCCGCGACGGTTGCGAATACCATCAATGGTTCCCTTCATCTCACTGCGACAACCTTCACGTATCCTGATCTCACGCCGTCACTCTCCATCAGTGTCGTACGGAGTGGCGGGACGCAGGGGACGGTGACGGTGAAGTACACGGTTTCCGGCGGGACGGCGGTGGCGGGAGTCGATTTCAGCGCGAACACCGCTACATTGACCTTTGCTCCGGGCCAAACGACGCAGAGCTTCATGGTGCAGCTGACGAAGAACTCCGCCGCAACGGGGGGCAGGACGATCAATATTGCATTGAGTAATCCCACGGGGGGCGCGACGCTGATCGATCCGTCATCCGCGGTCATCACGCTCACGCACAACGGCATCGGCGCATCGTCATCCAGTTCGTCGACGGCGGCGACATCCGGTTCGGGCGGCACAGTTACTTTCTCCGCTCTGGGATTCGGAAGGATGGAGAATGCTGGAACAGCAACGATCACCGTTGTACGCAAAGGCTCCACGACCCGCGCCGTGACGGTTGATTACGCCACGAGCAACGGAACGGGAGTTGCAGGTTCGGATTTCACGAATACCAGCGGGACACTTTCATTCGCAGCGGGCGAAACGCAGAAGACATTCACCGTTTCGATTATGGATAACACGTCCGTTGACGGCAATCGCACCGTGCTTCTGTCCCTGAAGAATCCGACCGGCGGCGTGGTATTCGGGACGCCTTCCTCCTCGACACTGACGATCATCGATGACGAGATGGGGCCAGATGGTTCCGGTACGATCGTCTTCCCATCGGTAAGTTTCTCAGCCAATAATCACGATGGCGTCGCGTACGTGACGGTCAACCGCGCGGGCGGCGCCAACGGAACGGCGACGGTGCAATACTCAACGGCGGATGACAGCGCTCTGGCGGGTACGGACTACGTGTCCACCACGGGCACGCTGACGTTCAATGCAGGAGAAATGCAGAAGCAGATCGCGATTCCTCTCATACGGCACACGACGGCACAGGGGCAGATATCCTTCTCTGTCCGGATAAACAACGTAACGGGGAATGCGATACTCGGAGCGCAAACGCAGGCGCAGGTGACGACGCAGGGGTAATCCTACAAGCTTCTTTCCATCAGATCTCCATTCTGTTACCCTACCATCCTATGAAGCCCTCCCTCACTCTTGGCACTGTCGCCGCTCTCTCCCTCCTCCTGCTCTCCTGCCAGGCGGATCTCACGAAGAATACGGACTCCTCCGCTCCCTCTGTAGTGCTGGCTCCCAATACCTCTTCCCTCACGCTTACCAGCAGCGCGTTTGAGCCCAACGGCTCGATTCCTGCCGCTTACTCATGTGATGGAGCGGGTGTCAGTCCGCCTCTCGCCATTCGTGGTGTTCCGACGTACGCGAAGAGCCTCGTGCTCTTCATCGCCGATCCCAGCGCCTCTCCTTCGCTCTTCTTCCATTGGGTTCTGTGGAATATGGTGCCGCAGGATCAGGATCTTCCCGAAGGCGTGAGCGTCGATGTCTCGCAGCTGGGTGCGACGAGCGCCGGCAACGGAACGTACGTTCCCCTGTGTCCCGAGAACACCGCGCACATGTATCACTTCGTGCTCTTCGCTCTCGACACACGTTTGCAGTTTGATACGCCTCCGACAGCTCCGCAGCTTCAGGATGCAATGCAGGGGCACATCATCACGCAGACGGAACTCGCCGGATCGTATAAGCGCGCGACCCCGTAACGGTTGATCCCGTAGCTTTCCCTTGGAGATCCTTTGCCGGATTTCCCTCTCTGCTGAGCGGAGAGGGGGTTGGGGCGAGGAGTGTACGGAGATAGGCCCATCCCTTATTCTTCCAGTCGACCGTCGGAGGGTTTTCCAGAACGACCGGTGATGCAGGTGACAGGGCATTTTTCGGTGAGAGGATGCCGACCGTAAGCTCCCCGTCCGTGTAGTACCAATCTCCCCCCGCGTTGCGTCCGGCGATGTTCGCGCCCACGCCGGTCACCTGATAGAGCTTCACGAGCTGCCGGCGGACGGAGAGATCGTGAAAGAGTGCGTCTCTCTCCGTATCGACATCCGATGCGATGTGATGGGTCAGCTGTCCGGTGAAGTGATTGAATCCGACGCCTTGGTCAAACGTGGCGGCACCGATCCACAGTGGCCGACCGTCTTGCTCTGTTAATGGTGAGAGCCAGAAGCGCACGTGGTGGCGGCGCCTCGCGCTTCCGTCCGCTTTCTCGAATGCGAGATCCTGTTTGCGATTCCAGAGGTAGAGAGTGCTGATGGGAGCCGTGGGGTAGGAGCGGCCGAGGACGATGCTCGTGGCGATCGAGAGGCTCGTCTTCAGCGTCACGGAATCTGCAGGCAGCCATCCCGCGATCAGCATGCCCCGGGTCAATTCATCGCGGGTACCCACGAGAGCGACGTTGAGCGGATCTCCGGGGAATCCCGCGAAGCTCTCCGTCGTTTTCGGCGCACTCTCGAGCGCCGGATTGTGTTCGTAGTGACGCCACACGGCGGGGAGGATGAGGTAAGCAATGAGGACGTAGACGAAGATGACGATCGAAAGATCGCGGAGACTACGTCGAAGCCAGAGGTAGTAAAAGTGAATTCTCAATGCGGAGCAGGGGAGAGAGAAGTGCTAGTTCACAGGCTTCCGGTAGAACGCCGGATCAATCTTTCTGCTGAAGCAAACTTCTCCCGTGCCGTGCTGCCACGTATCCTCGATGCCACCGATTGCTCTCGGCGTATTGAGATTCGATCCTGAGTTTGTCGTTTCGAAGGATGCACAGAGCTTGAAGGCATGAGGGCTCGATACTTCGTACTTGTACGACACATGCGTCTCGGGATCCGTAGGTGCCACGAAGCCCGAAATATCGTTTTGGAGATCTCCCAGTGCGGGAGGGAGGACCTGCTTATTGGTCCAGTAATCCACGATGGAATTTTGAATCGACTGAAGATCGGACACGCGTTGATCATCGAAGCGCACCAGACGCTGGTGGAAGGGCGAACCGGCGACGAGGAGACCGGCGGCGAGGATCACGAGGATCACCGCTGCGGAAATCCATGCCGCGAGACGCGGGATACGCGCGGTGACGAATTCCTTGCGCTTGAGATCCCAGAATTCGTAACCGAATACCGCGGTGGCTACAAGGAGAACGGCGATCACCTTCAGGATGAAGCGCGCCGTGAGGTCTCCGTTCAGGAAGCTGTGAATGACGACAATAAGATCAACGATGATCGTGACGGCTGCGAGGAAGAGCGTGAGGGAGAGCAGCCAGCGCCGCACCCAGAGATCCGCTTTCTCCGGAAAAGTCTTGATACCCCTTTGCAATACCCACGATGTCAGGAGGTAGACGGGGAAGGCGATGAATATGGCTGCCGCTGCACCGCGGATAGTCTCCAGATCGGCTCCCATGATGTAGATGAGAGGATCGGGAAAGGCTTGATCGATGAGCTGGAAGAGCATCATCAGCGTACTCACGACGGTCGCGTAGAGCATGGCAATCGAGAGCAGATGTGTGAAGACATCCTGTGCGGTGGAGGAGCGGGAAGACATGCGAGGGAGGGGGAAAGAGACGGCGACGTTCTTACGAGTAGCGCAGATCGTCGAGGAAGATTGAGACGATGCTCATGAGCGGAATGGAGATGAGAATTCCCAGAATGGGGTGGATGAAGGACGGGAAGCTGATGCCGATGAGCATGGATGTCATGACGGCCGCGACCGAGAGATTGACGGCATGTTTCATGATGAGCGGCACGACCACGTTGCTCTCGACCCACTGCACCACGTAGTACGCTCCGGCGACGATCAACGCCCACACGAAGCCGCCCCCCGCGAGAGCGATGAGCACGGCTGGAACGGCGGCGATGAGCGGTCCGACGTACGGGATGAATTCGGTGAACGCGGCGAGGAGTGCGAGCGTCAGCGCGTACGGGAGCCTGAGGATAAGGAGGAGGATGAACACGAGAACGCCGATGCTCAGACATAGGAGGAGCTGCCCCTTGGCCCACTGTCCGATCTTGGCGCGAATGAGAACCGCCTTTTGTGCCATGTAGGGTCGGATGCGCGGAGGCAGGAGACTGCGCCCCCACGACAGCGCCGCATCGCGTTCGAGTTCGAAGAAGAATGCCAGGACGAGCACAACGCCGAGATTGAAGAAGAAGGAGAAGACGGAACTAACGACGCCGGTAGCAAATTGCAGCGAGCCGCCGCCGAAGGAAGTGAGGTGGCTGGAAATGCTCCGCAGAGCATCCGGGAATTGCTGGATGGATTCTTGCCTCAGCGTCGCTTCGAGCAGGCGAGAGAGACGATCATTCGTTTCCGGTCGAAGCAGGGGGAGGGTGATGGTTGGATGCAAAAGGAAGCGATTGACCTCTCCCGTGGAGAATGTGGCGAGGTCGGAGACCTGATTGGAGATGATGGGGACTATCGACAGCAGCAGCGAAATACCCAGAGTGAAGAATATCGCGTAGTGAAGCAGGATGCCGATGCTCGCGGGGATGCCGTGCCTGCGGAGCATGCGTACTCCGGGATCGAGGATGATCGCCAGAAAGATGGACAGGGATACGAGAAGCAGTACGTGAGAGAGCAGGAATGCGACGAGCACGCCGAAACAGACGAGGAGCGCAATGAGAAAACTCTGAGCGATCGTCATCGCCGTGGGACGCGCGACGACATCTCGTGGAATATCGGCGGATCGGGGAGCATTCCCTCTTGCCATGGAAGGCATCGTACCAGAAGAAGACGAACTTCGCTCGGAAAGCTCTCAGCACCCGGCGCATGTGACGGGCGCGAACGATTCTGGGAGAATGGCGAGCGATGCTTTCCCTTTCAGATGCACTTTCCCTCTACGATTACACTCTCCCGTCCGCACTGGTAGCGCAGGAACCCTCTCGCCCCCGCGACAGTGCGAAGCTGCTCGTCTATCGCCGCGAGACTCAGAAGATTCACGATGTCCAGTTTCGCGATATCGGGAGATTCCTCCCTCCGCGAAGTGTCCTCGTTCTCAACGAAACGAAAGTCATCCCGGCGAAACTCACGGCCGTGCGTGCGAGTGGGGGGAAAATCGCACTCCTCTATCTCGAACATGACGGCAGATACCTCCGTGTTCTTTCGAATAGAAGACTTCGCATCGGCGAAACTCTGCAGCTCGCTGATGATGCGTCATTGGTCGTGAAGAGTCAGGACGAGAACGTGTGGCTCTTGGAACCTTCATTTTCCCTTTCACAGCTCAATCTCTTTCTCGATCGTCTCGGATCCGCTCCGCTCCCTCCGTACATCAAACGTTCGCCCCTTTCCTCCGATGAGCTCAGGCGGGAGTACCAGTCGGTATTCGCGAGAGAGCCGGGTTCCATCGCGGCGCCGACCGCCTCTCTCCACTTCACTCAAGAGCTCCTCGAATCTCTGCGTGATTCCGGTGTGCGCATGGCGCGCGTCACGCTCCACGTGCATCTGGGGACATTCGCCCCTCTCACGGAGGAGCAGTGGGAGCAGGGGAGGCTCCATACGGAGCACTACCACATGGATGGCGCGACGGTGACCCTTCTGGAGGAAGCGAAGAGTGCCCATGCTCCCATCATCGCCGTCGGCACGACCGTCGTTCGGGCTCTGGAGTCTGCAAGTGATGAAAATGGGAAGGTGATCCATCCGAGCGGCACGACAAATCTTTTCATTCGGGAGAACTACAAATTTCGGCTTGTGGAAGGGCTCATCACGAATTTTCACGTCCCGCGCTCAAGCCTCCTCATGCTCGTTTCAGCACTGACGGGGCGGGAAAAGCTTATGAATCTCTACAGGCATGCGATTTCTCGGCAATACCGCTTCTTTTCTTTCGGTGATGCCATGATGGTTCTTTAATCCAAGAATCATGCTTTCTCGTGCAAATATCATGCTCCGAGATGCCATTGACAATAAGTTCATAAAAGGAGATAGTTCTCTCCTTTTTTCCCCTATCACCTATGCGCACCTCCGCGCGTCTTCGTTCCATCGCTACGGCGATTGCCGTCGTTGGAATCATCCTCATCCCCACGCAGTGGGTCGCCACCACGCTTGCGACGACTCCGTCGACGAGTGATCTCAGTGTCTCCCTCACGGGTCCGTCTTTCGTCGATCGCGGTACGGTCTTCACAGACACCATTTCTCTCACGAACCTCGGTCCGAGCAATGCGCACAATATCGTCGTCACGATCAAACCGGTGCTCGGTCTGACATTCCAGTCGTACGGCTCGTATCCGACATGCTCGGCCAACGGGCTGAAGATCGTCTGCACGGTGCCTTCCGTGGCTCTCAACGGAGTTCTCGGTTTGCCGGTGAACTTCTCGACGGGGTATCAGGATGCGTGCGTTCCCGTCACGTACACGGCCGATGTGTCGGTGCAGGCGGACGAATTGGATCCCGCTCTCTCCGGCAACGTTAAGACGCTTGCTACCTCCGTGAATTGCGTGACTCCTCCCTCCGCGAACACCGCCAGTCCGACGGTGCTGAATCAGATGCAGATCGATCAGCAGAGATTGCAGCTCAAGATTCTCTCGCACTGGCCCTACGTGAATTCCTCTTCGAGCATGCCGGCTCAGTCGGTGACGATTCTCCCGCCGCCCCCAGTACCGCAGACTCCTTCCGTATCTCAGGATGCCATCTTGACTCTCACGTCGTCCCGCACGGAAGTGGTGCCGGGTGACACGGTTGCTCTCGATGCACAGGTGCAGAACATTTCGAATTACACCATCCGCGGTGCGGAGGTGGATTTCTACTTTGATCCGGCGCAGCTCACGCCCCTCTCCGGCAGCAACGCATCGCAGGGAAACGGCAGATTGACCTGGGTGGTTGATCTTGCTCCGGGTGAGGTGAGGGCGTTGCCCTTCAGCGTTCGAGTCAGCAAGTCCGTGAAGTCCGGCACGCCGATCGCCACATCCATGAGGGTGCTTGGCGTCGGTGGTTATCCTTCTGCGGCGGTTTCGATGTCGGTGCTCGGGAAGTTGCCCCAGACCGGCGCCGGATTCCTCTCGTCGTTGGAAGACACGCATCGTTTCCTGAGCCCGATCGGCTCCGGTGGTTCGGTGCTCGCGCTCGTTATATTCCTCTCCATCATGAAGTACACGGTGGCGGGAGGACTGGTGGCGCGAAAGTTCCTCGCAGCTCGCTGAGCATCACTCGTTGATTTCCAAAAAAAGGCGCGCCCCGGGGCGCGCCTTTTGTAAGCGAAAGAAAAACATTCCTCAACTCTTCGCACTCATCCAGCGGTAGATCTGGCAGGCGAGGACTCCGCCCAGGAGGGGGCCGACGATGTAGGCCCACGAAACGGATTGCACGCCGATCATCACGGCGGGGTTGAGCAGGCCGTTTCCGACTGTGGAGGCGAAGAGGATGCCGAGGAGGAGCGAGCCGCCGATCATCAATCCCCATGCTGCGTGCGGCACTCTGTCGTACACGACCGCGCAGACACCGAAGAGGAGGATCGCCGTTCCCACTGCTTCTCCGGTGAGAATCCTCATCGAACTCGCGACGGTGACGGTGGGCAGCGGACCGTAGGCCCAGAGGAAGATTCCCATGGCGAGAACGGCGCCGATGACTTGCGCGGCGATGTACGCGATGGCTTCCTGTGTGGGGATCTTGCGGATGCTCCAGAGCCCGACCGTGACGGCGGGATTCACGTGGCAACCGCTCACGGTGCCGATGGAGTAGACGAAGAGGCCGAGCGTCAGCGCTGCGATGACGGGAGAGATGAGCGGGATCGGAATGCGCAGCGAGACGAGAACCGCGGATGTCAGCGCGAGCGTGCCGAGACATTCTGCGGCGTATTTCTTCCAATGCATTGTCATAGGGGAGGGGAAAAGGACACTTGTCATTTTACCTCCGCCGCCATTGATGAGTGTCGTATCGGCTTGACGGAGCAAATCGAACGGACTGTGACACTGCTTGAATCAGAGGATGTGCCGGAGGAATTGGATCGTGAGCGTCGTCATACCGAGCGTGCGCAGCGACATTTCGAATGCGTAGAAGAGGAAGAACGGCGCGAAGATGCCGATGAGCAGCAGGCAGAGGATGCGCTCGTGATTCTCCCAGTGGAGTTGATTGCTGACGCGGGGAATATCGGGGAGCTGATTGATGAGGTGCTGGCAGAAGAAGATCGGGAGGTACATCAGCAGCATTCCCATGAGCCACGCGTGCGTGAAGAAAAGCGTCTGACTGACGAGGAAGAGCAGGAGGATGCCGATCGCCAGCGCCTTGTTGTGTTTGCGCTTGCGGATGAGGCGGAGCAGACGCAGGAAGAAGGTATAGCTGATGAGGATGTTGAGTCCCGGGAGGATCATGCGCACCGTTCCCCAAGCAGGATTGATGTGCGTGTGCTCTCTGTCGTAGACGAACTTCCACGTGCGGAAGTACCAGTAGATTTTGTAGATGCCCGCGGTGCACAGGCACAGGATGAAGAGTCGCCAGAGCGGGAGCACGATGGATCGATCACTGCGGACCACGACGGCATTGTACAGAGTGCGAAAAACTATTCTTTTTGGGCGCCAAAAAAGCCCCGCTCGGTGCGGGGCCTTTCAATTTTCGTTATGGGATGGTTCCGGATTCGTGGCGGTATGCTCTCTTATCGGGGAAATACTGCTTCTCCGGGATAACGTCCGTCGCTCGGAGCCGATGTGGTGGTCTGCCACCGGGCGTCGTAGCTCCATTTTCTGTCGTACCCCCAATTGTATCCTTGGCCACCATTATGGTATCCGGGATAGTGGGATCCTCTGCGGTTGGAATCATTACCCCATCTGTCGTAGCTACTGTTGTACTTGTAGTAATAGTACGAGTTGGGGGTGGTGGGAGCGGCGTACGAGTATGACACCGGAGCCGGCGCGACTGTGTATGCCGGTGAAGACTGCACAGCGGAGCTAATATTGTTATTGTTGTTTACTGGGTTGCACACCTGGGAGACGTTGACGCCGACGGATCCCGTCGAAGTCGATGCATATCCGCCTCTGCCGTAGGGGTTCATCACGTATCGATTATTATTGCCATTGAATACAATTCTATCGTTACTGCATCCAGCGGGGAGGAGAGCAATGGCGGCAGCCAACATCGCTCGCATCGCGCTGACCGCATTGCCGACAGCATGCGAACTGCCCGTTTCCGTGGCCTTGGGTGTCTGTTCGATAGTATCCATGTTCGGGGTTGTCGAGAGGGCCATCTTCAGGGTGGGAAATTGCAAAAGGATGTTAGTTTATTACTTCTTTGTAAAAAGTCAAGCTCTGCCAAAAGCTCAATCCAATTAGAATTCCACAGCTCAAGGTCATTTCTCCAGCAGGAGCAGCAGGGACATCACCGCCATGCCGGCGATGAGCGCGATGAGCTGGCCAACGGATTTGCGCCAAGCTGTCTCTTTGTGCAGTTCGGGAATGAGATCGGAGCCGGCGATGTAGAGCAGATTGCCGGCGGCAAACGGGAGAAGCGAGTCGGTGAAGGACAGCAGTGCTCTGCTCATAAGGAGGACGAAGAGCGCGCCGAGGATCGACGTGCTTGCGGAGAGCAGATTGAGGAGGAGAGATTTCTTTCTTCCGAATCCGCTATGGAGTAGGACGGCGAAGTTGCCGATCTCATGCGGGATCTCGTGGAAGACAACGGCGAGCGTGGTGGAGATGCCGATGGGGAAGCTCGCAAGGTAGCTCGATGCGATCACGATGCCGTCGATGAAGTTGTGGACGCTCTCTCCCATCGCGCTCATGAAGCCGACGGTGTGGTGGTGATCCGCGCATTCTTCGGAGGGGAGAGCATGGCAGTGTCGCCAGTGGATAATTTTTTCGATGACGAAGGAGAAGACGATGCCGACGAGGATCACGTACAGACTTCGGCCGAAGGTCGCGGTGTTCTTCGCGAGGTCGGGCATGATGTGGATGAAGACGTCGCCGAGCAATCCTCCAGTGGAGAAGCTGACGAAGAGGAGGAGGGATTTCTTCACGAACGATTCCTTGAAGAGGAAGAAAGCGATCCCCAGAAGAGAGAGGAGGCTCACGAGGATGACGCTGCCGAGGGAGGCAAAGACGACGCTGTGCATGCGGGAACTATAGAGGAAAAAGGCATTCTGTCATCTATTCCCAATCCAACAGCTAATTCTCTTATATATACAGAAATACAATTTCATGGTAAAATAGAAGTAAAGAAACATGGAAAATCAAAACAAACCTGATGGGCAGCTTTGGGACACGCTGCACCGCAAGCGCTTCCACTTCGTGGTGATACTCGCGCTGGTGACGACGGTGCTTGCCGTGACGGTCGGGAATAATCTCTTCCAGGGCGATCTCCTCGGCAATCAGTCTGCGCAGAACGGCAGTGCTGATGCACGTCGTGCCGCCCGTCTCGAAGAGAGAAAACGCAAGCGAGGAATAACTACGGGGCCAACTGTTTCCTTTCTCGGCGATCTCCTCGCGATCATCGGAAATGGGAGCACGTCTGTTCCAGTACTCGATAAGACAATTTTCCCCGTCGATCGCATCCCAAACTGGGGAGCGATGCGCACGTCGGATCAGTGGGATCGCACCTACGCGCAGATGACCGACGCGGATTTCGTTTCGATTCCTCCTTACGATCTCTCTCAGCTCACAATCCCCATGTCTTCACTCTCGAGTCCTCTCCTCGATAAGAATATTCCGATCATCACGGCCAAGCTCTTCTACTCCACGCGCTACTTCGCTTCCTACAGTGTCGATGCCGATGAGTTTACGGGGATGCATTCCGGCGTGGATTTGAAATTGCCTATCGGCACACCCATCGGCGCGATCGGAAATGGCATCGTGCGCTACGCTGCCAACGACGGAGCGCTCGGTCTTCATGTCATCATCGAGCATAAACTCATAAGTGGCGAAAAAGTCTTCTCCATCTACGGCCACTTCAGCACGATTGCCGTGAAAGAGGGCGATCAGGTGGATGCCGGACAGACGATCGGAACCGTCGGCATGACAGGAAACACGACTGCCCCTCACCTCCATCTTCAAGTGGATCGCGAGACCGGCACCGATCCGCACGTGCCCTGGAGTCCGCTCTATGCGCCGACGAAGGCGCAGGCGGCCAAGTGGTCCATCAATCCGATTACGTTTATTCAAGATCACGCGGAGCAAACGTCACCCTGAGCGGAGTCAAATAGAATGAAATCTCTCATAGCGGTGGGATTGCTTCACCTTTCTTTCTCAGGGCAAGAAAGAAAGGTGGAAAAGAAAGTGCTCGCGCGCCGGAGCTCCTCCGCTCGGCCCTGCGCCTTCCTCACGGCAGCTCCAAGGTTTCGCTGCCGCTCGTCGGCGACGTGTCGCTTCGCGACACAGGGCCTTCCCCTTCACCCCCCGCGGCGCGCGGATCCCACCCGGATGTTTTTCTGTTAGTTCTGAATTAGAAAAAATCGTGAAGCACTGGTTTGTTTTCCATACCAAAAAAACCTCCCCCTCATCTCTAGAGAGGGAGGTTTCTCGACGAGCATTTTCACTTCACGGACAGAAGGTCGGATCTGCGAAGGCCTGAGTCACCGTCGTTTCATTCAAATGCAGGAAGGTGCTCAGACGACTGATCAATCTCTGGATGAACGAATCTGTCTGATGCGGGAAGCGATTCTTGAAGCGGCAGATGATATTTACCTGATGACGCGTAAGCGGAGTGGCACCGAGAGCCTGTCCTCCGAATGCCCCCTGGGCGACGCCTCCTCCACCACCTCCTCCACCACCTCCACCTCCACCACCGCTTCCTCCTCCTCCACCACCTCCGCCGTTATTTCCCAATGACTTGATCGTCAACGTTCCGGCAACGAAGGTCAGAGCATAGTTGCTACTGGCAGAGACCGATCCTTGCGTGATGGCGTAGGTTCCGTCCGTCTCGCCGGGGTCCCTCGAGAGGGCTCCGGTCAGACTGTCACCACTCACGAGCGAGCCGCTCGTGATCGAATAGCTGAAGGTCGGATCACCATCGCCGTGGATCTTCGACTGGCTAACGGCTGTCACCGTGATTGGACGAGTCGTAATCGTGAAGGTGGCAGGGACGAAATGAAGCGTGTAATTGACGACGGGGATCGGTCCTCCGTCTTCAGCGACGAAGGAATTACTCCAAAGATCGCCGACAGAAGCGAGGAACGAGCTATTGAAGACCGCCACAGGAGGGGAATTTGCGACGATGGCGAGGGATCCCGTCCCGATAGTGTAGGTTCCGACATTTTCTCCCGCATTGCGCGCGGGCGCTCCGGTGAGGACGTCGGAAACCGAGTCGCCATTCTTGAGGTCGGAGGTCGTTACGACATAGGTGAGTGTCGGATCAACGTCGCCGTAGACTTTCGTCTGCGGATCGGCTGTCACAGTGAGCGTTGCAGGATTCACCGTCATCGTTCCGTTGTTGTAGGTGATAGTGTAGTTGCTGAGGCCGGTGCCAACCGCAGCGCTTGGAACAATGGAATACGTTCCGGCAGTGGCAGTGGACAACTTTCCAGAGCTGGAAAGAGTCACACTCGTAACAGTATCGCCATTCGTGAGACCGAGCTGAGAGAATTCCGTCCCAGCAAACGTAACGAAATCTCCGTAGGTCTTGCTCGCATTGTTGGCCGTGATGGCGAGGGAAGCTTGATTCACGACTTGGGACACGGGTGCAGATGTGCTTCCGGCGTAATTCGTATCACCGCTGAATGTCGCCGTAATGCCGTGTGTTCCTGCAGTGAGGGTTGAGAGCGACAGGGTCGCAACTCCGCTCTCGTCGATGGAAGACGTTCCAAGGACGGTCGGGCCTTCATTGAAAGTGATGGTTCCCGTGATACTCGAAGGATCCACAGTGGCAGTGAGAGTTACGGTCTGTCCGTACGTTGATGGATTCGTATCGGAAGAGAGATCAACGGTCATACTTGCCTGCGTCACGTGGAGTGTCCCGTTTGTGATCGTAGGAGTTGAGTAATTTCCGAGCTTGCCATCGGGATCATTGAGTGAGGGTGTGATGTCGTAATCGCCGACGGGACTCGAAGCATCTGCGAGAGTCGAGTAGCTCGCAGTGATCGCATCTCCGTTCTTAATGCCGTTGATTGTCCCATCGAGTGTGGGAGGACAAGCTGAATAGACGCAGCTGGTGTTATTGGCCGTTACGGAGAGTGGTGCCTTTCCCACTGTAAGGCTGCCGCTCACATAGGAAATGGTGTAGTTATCGAGCCCCGTTCCGACCGCACCGGTTGCAGTGATGGCATAGGGGGAACTGGAGACGAATGCGGTTGCAGCTGCCCCATTACTCGCGAGAGACACGCTCGTGACAGTGTCACTGTTGACGAGTCCGGACTTCGTGAATTCCGTTCCGGCAAACGTCACCGTATCGCCGTAGGTCTTCGATTGGTCGTTGGCGGTGATCGTGAGGGAGATCGTGTGTACCGTGACCGAAGTGGATGAACTGCTCGTGGCATTGTTCGCATCGCCGCTGTATGTACCGACGAGCGTGTGCGTGCCGGCCGTGAGCTTATCTCCCGTGATATTCGCCGTTCCAGTTCCTCCGGCGATTGTTGCTGTTCCGACAGTCGTCGCACCTTCCGTGATGGTGACGGTTCCGGTCGGGACGTAACCCGTCACTGAGACGCTGATGGAGAAGGGGGATCCGTATGCGACAGCCGTTACTGGAGGTGTGAGGGACGTTGTCGTTGTCACTTTATTTACCACCTGCGAAATCGTTGTTGAAGTACTTCCGTTATTATTCGCATCGCCACTATAGTCAGCGGTGATGCTGTGGGGAGAGCCGGAAACGGAAAGTGAAGATGTGGTGTAGCTTCCGCTGCCGTGGCTGATCGTGACGGGAGCCCCGATGGAAGATCCTCCATCCTTAAATTGCACCGTTCCCGTGGGGGTGGATCCAGTCACCGTTGCCTTGAAGGTAACGCTTGATCCGTATGTTGAGGGGTTGGCGCTCGAGGTTACTGTGGTGGTTGTATTCGTTTTTACTACAATTGTTCCATTGCCCGCTCCAGCACTGGCAAGAGTGCCATTTGTTGTACCGCTGCAGTTTGCAGTGGTGTTCTGCCAACGTGTAGCAGTAATACTAAATGATGTTGAACCGAGCGCTGTTGACGCGATTGTAGATACTGTAAAAGTCAGTGTGTGCACAGCTCCATCGCCAGGAACAACTACACACTGCGATCCAATAGTAGCTCCTGGAAGGTTAGAAACCGCCGTGATAGAAACAGCTCTTGCAGTCGATCCGTTGCTGTTTGTGATGTTTGCAGTGAATGTTGCAGTATTTCCTCTGATGACGGGGTTCGGAGTCTGAGAACCAGCGACAACGCTGACCGCAGATAGTGAAGCTTCAGCGCCAGGAATTCCCAGTGGTACCAAAGTTGCGACCAGGGAAACAAAAAGAAAAATCGAGAGCCGAGAAAAATGTTTTCTTGTGGTGTGGTGTGAAGGGAGGAAGGTCTTCATAGTGAATGGGGAAAGAAGATGAACAAAGATTGAAAATACCTGTCAGGAATTGATAAAATTACCCTCTTATTACGAAATGCTCAAGTTCAATTATGTATTCAGACTTCTCAGCTTGAGGATATTGAAATCATGGAAAAATAACTTTCCATTTCCTTCATTCGTTCTTCCTGCAGGAAGAACGAAAAATTGCTCGGAGGGATGCGCACATTTGTACCAGGATCTCAATTCACACTCTCCGCGCTGTAGCGCGCGATGAGTCCCGTCCGTACGGCGAACCGAAACACGCGCGCGAAGTAGAGGCACGCCACGATGAGCGAGAGGATGGCGAGCACGCTTCCGATGACCAGTGACTGCATCGAGACCGGAGAGCCGGCGATCACGGCGCGCATTCCCTCGAAGACGTACGACGGCGGGAGGAAGCGTCCGATGAATTGCATCCAGTGCGGGAGAACCGCGAGCGGATAGAGCACGCCGACGAACGGCGAGATGATCGCGGGGATCGGCCAGATGAACCACTCCGCGGAAGGGCCCAGCCTCAGCACGATAGCGGCTCCGACGATGCCGAGTGCGATGCCGAAGAGTAAGAGGATGAAGACGAACGGAATCAACAGCAAGCCATAGGGCAGCAGTGTGAGGGAGAAGACGAAGACGGCGAGGAGCAGCATCACCGTCACGCTGATGAGGCTCATGAGGATGCTGGAGAGGATGAGACCCGACACATACTCCGCGATGGAGATCGGCGAAGAGAAGACGTTGAGGAAATTCCTCGACCACACGTCTTCGAAGAACGTCGTCGTCACGCCCTGCATCATGCGGATGAGGAAATTCCACAGGAGGATGCTCCCGAGCAGGACGGACACGACATTGAAGCTGCCGGTGACGACCGTCGAGAGGTACTTCGTCAAAAATCCCCACACGACGATGTCGATGCCGGCCCACACGCAGAGCGGGAAGAGCCGTGCGATGCTCCCCCGAACGAGGTAGTACTCTCTCAGCGCGATGGCGGCGATGCGTTGGGGGTTCATGATCAGGAGAGGTCGAGAGTGAGCGGTTCTTTGGCAACCGTGATGAAGAGTTCCTCGAGAGAGGATTTGCCGTGTTTGATGTGCAGCGTCTTCGGATCTCCCTCGAGCAGCACTTTGCCGTGCGAGAGGAAGAGCACGCGGTCGCACACCTCCGAAACTTCGTACATGTTGTGCGATGTCCAGAGCACGCCGCACTTTTGGGTGTCCACGAATCCTCGGATCTTTGCGCGGATGTCCCGTGCGACGGAAGGATCGAGAGAGGCCGTCGGTTCGTCGAGGAGGAGGAGTTGGGGGCGGTTGAGCATGGCTTTCGCGAGGCAGAGGCGTGTCTGTTCTCCCGACGAGAGCACACCGCTCTTCTTCCCGCGGTACTTCTCCAGATCGAATTCCGCGATGAGTTCCTCGATGCGCTTTTGGAGATCGCGCACGCCGTAGAGCATGCCGAAGATGCGC
Organism: uncultured Candidatus Peregrinibacteria bacterium; assembly: GCA_903822115.1. Classification (GTDB taxonomy): domain Bacteria; phylum Patescibacteriota; class Gracilibacteria; order Peribacterales; family Peribacteraceae; genus CAIKAD01. The sequence continues at coordinate 4,101 of CAIJNU010000041.1, read as the reverse complement.
AGGTTTTGCTCGATGGTGAGGTTGCCGGGGAGCGGCGCGTAGACGGCGGCGAAGTTCGCGCGCTCCATTGCTTTCCTGTGATCGCGCATAACGTCATGCCCCTCCACGCGGATCGTCCCCGCACTCGGGGCGAGCACGCCGAGAATCATGCTGACCGTCGTCGTCTTTCCGGCACCGTTGGGTCCGAGCAGGCCGACGATCTCTCCGCGCCGCACCTCGAAAGATACGTCGGAGACGGCGTGCAGGTCGCCGTAGTTCTTCCGCAGATTCGTGACGGAGAGCACGACGGGGGAGGGCCGGGTGGGGGAGGAAAATTCGGTCAAGATGGCATCAGTGTACTGAAAGATCCGCTCTCATGTCAGAACTTGCGCGAGTTTTTCCACATCAATCGCATCGAGTTTTCGTTTGAGTTCCCTTCGGATGTCGGTATTCAACTCCGTACTCTCGATGCGACCGAGAAAGTCGATGACTTTATGAATCTCATTGTGCAATTGCTCGAAGGGCGCACGGTACTCCTCCACGACATTTGATGGGAATATCTGTAGTTCGCCGTAGTATTTCTCCAGTGCCTGAAGCATCCCTTCGACGCGATCCCTTGAGCGCGGGAGGGAATCCTCGACGATGAGTTTGGCTTTGAGTCGCTCGAGATTGCCGCGCACGAGCTGGAATTTCCCGAGCACGTGCAAGTGAATGAGCGAGTGCTCGGCCCAACCGCGGTCGCCGGCGAGGCACGCCATCTGAAGATCATTAAATCCATCAGCCAGATGATGCGCATAGAATCGCAGTGGCTGCAGCGTGATGCGTTGCAGCGGGCTCGCTTCGATCCCCATGCGCTTGAGCAATCCTTTCGCCTGAGAATCCAAACTACGATCCGACTGTTTCTTCTTTCCTTCTTCAAAGAGCGCGATGTGCTTCTGCCCCAGGCTGTCTGCCGAGGAGCGGACAGAGCGAAGGAAGGAGGCGAGAATGTGCTCCTCTCGTGCGATGTGTTCCTGCAGTGAAAGTCGATCTTGTTCATTGCATCCTGCTTTCAGCTTCATCTCGCCATAGCGCTTGAGGAAACGATTGATGATGGCGACGAGTTGAGCCATTTTCGCCGCGAGATTCTCCCTGCCGAGACTATCCTGAAGTGCGCGCGCCTCTCCGGCCAGATTGCACGCTTGCATCTTGAAACGATTCTCGCACTGCTCAAGACGATCGATGCATTCCTGCATAACCTGCTCGCATTTTCTTTTGAGGTGCTTTCGATTGCGCTTCTCACTCCAGTCGGTATTGAGTTGTTGGTTGAGGAGCCGCACATCTTCCTCAAGCAAGACGAGCGTCGAGAGCTCTCTGCCGTAATTCTCGTACTGGTGGATGGGCTTGCGGCTTGCGTCGTATACGGAGTCGAAATGCTGCGCGACCAAAGGGATCGGATCCTCGTCACTCGGGACGCGTTCCCGCACGTAGAGCACGGTTCCGAGAATGTCGGGATGGGGGCCGGGAACATTCGGATAGAGCTCATCTATTTTCTCTGTCGGGGGAGAGGCCTGAAACCAGCGACGTGCATTCTTCTGTAATGGGGTGATCGATTCCCAGAGTTTCTTGAGTGCGGGAATCGCCTCGTGCTTACGTTCGAGCCGCTCGACCGGATGATGGCGATCTTCTTCCGTAAAGGTGCAGAGGCGCAGATCCTGAGCAAGATCTTCGGAGATTCGATCGGGACTGACGAGGCAGGGGGCGAGACTGAGCGAATCGAAGTCCGAAGTGCCGGGGAAACTGACCTTTCCTTTCCTATCGATCTCGAAGGGGGGAACGATGAGGTCTTCTCTGCGAGTGAAGAGCAATTGGAAACGCTTGAAGCGGGAGTCGGGGAGAGCGTTCCAGATTCTTCGTTGTAGTTCCTCTCCTTCCGATGCCGAGAATTGATGTTCCTGCACATCCCGAAGTAGTACGAATTCACGTTCCCATCTCTCAGGTCCGTATGCTTCGCGTTGATTGTCGGTGGATTTCAGTCTTTCGATTCTCTCTCGGCTCAGGAGAAGTTTCTCGATGGTTCGACGTACGCCACTCTTCAGTGCATCGAGCTCCTGTCTGGAGACCTCTGGCACAATATTTCGTTTCTCTAATTCCCGATCAATGCTCTGAAGACAGTCTACTGATGTTGAGGTACTGAGCGCCATAAGTGCGTTATAATTCATAGAATGCATCAAATTGTCAATTCTTCACCGGCTCGGGCTCACTAATCTTCGTCGATTCGCATTTCTCTCTTGCGATTATTGATGTAAGCTCTCTGCACTGGTGGGGTTCCCCCATTTTTTTCATCTGTCATGTTCATCCGAAATATCGCCATCACCCGGCTCCGTCTCGCTTGCGCTCGGCTACGCCGGGCAAGTCGCGCACTTCTCTCTCTATGACTATCAGGAATATCGCCATCATTGCGCATGTGGATCATGGAAAAACCACGCTCGTGGATGCCTTCCTGAAACAGGGTGGTGCATTTGATGCGCACGAGGCTTTGTCGCAGGGAGAGCTCCTTATGGACAGCAATGCGCAGGAGAAGGAACGCGGCATCACGATCTACGCCAAGAACACGTCCATTACCTACGGTGATTGCAAAATCAATATCGTGGATACGCCGGGACATGCCGACTTCGGATCGGAAGTGGAGCGCATTCTGCGAACCGTGGACTGCGTATTGCTGGTGGTTGATGCACAGGAGGGGCCGATGCCGCAGACAAAATTTGTTCTCAAAAAGTCTCTAGAACTAGGGCTAAATCCCATAGTAGTCATCAATAAAATTGATAAGCCTGCCGCGCGCCCAAATGCCGTCGTGGATGAAGTATTCGATCTCTTCCTCGCGTTGAAGGCTTCGGATACACAATTGAACTTCCCCTACATCTTCGCGATTGCGAGAGAGGGGATCGCCAAGTGTCGACTCGAGGACGACTCCAAAGATTTGAAGCCGCTCTTCGACCTCATCATGAGTCATGTGCCTGCCGCGGAGCAGAGACTCGATCTTCCTTTTCGCATGCAGCCAAGTTCGCTCGCATACGATAATTACTTGGGGCGTCTCGCGATCGGACGTGTGTACGAAGGCAAGGCGCGTCCGGGCGATGCAGTTTTCGTGAAGACAATTGATGGCAGTGTGCGCCGCGGCAAAGTGACGAAAGTGTTCGTGAGTCAGGGGCTTAAGCGGGTGGAGGTGGCGGAGGCGGACGCGGGAGACATCGTGACGATTGCGGGTATTCCGGATATCTACGTCGGCGAGACGATCGCGACCGATGAGAATGCCGAGCTCCTTCCCGCGATCAAGATTGATCCGCCGACGATTTCCATGAATTTTCTCGTGAACAATTCCCCCTTTGCCGGCAAGGAGGGCACGCTCGTGACGACGCGACACATCAAGGCACGACTGGAGAAGGAGCGCGAGACGAACGTGGGATTGCACGTGGAGGATATTCCCGGCACCGACTCCTACAAGGTTTCCGGGCGGGGAGAACTGCACCTCTCCGTGCTAATCGAAGACATGAGGCGCGAGGGATTCGAATTGCAGGTGTCGCGGCCGGAGGTGATCTGTCGCGAGGAGAATGGCGTGAAGCTCGAGCCTATCGAACACGCGATCATCGACGTGCCCGAAATATTCACGGGAACGGTTATCGATATGTTGGCGAAACGCAAAGGGGAGATGCTCGATATGAAGACGCACGAAGGTCACGTCCGGCTCGAGTACAAGGTACCGACGCGCGGGCTTCTCGGCTTTCGCGGTGATTTCATCATCGAGACGCGCGGCGAAGGAATCCTTACGCATTCCTTCCTTACGTACGAACCTTTCAAGGGAGATTTGTCGGGCAAATCGCACGGTTCCATGATCTCCATGGAGAACGGCGTCGCGGTGGCGTTTGCGCTCTGGAGCCTGCAGGAGCGAGGCCCCCTCTTCATCATTCCTCAGACGAAGGTGTACGTGGGCATGGTGATCGGGGAGACATCGAAGGGCGAGGAGATGGCCGTCAATCCGACCAAAGAGAAAAAGCTTTCAAACATGCGCTCCTCCGGCGCAGACGAGGCGATCGTCCTCACGCCCGTTCAGCCCATGACGCTGGAGCAGGCGCTCGAGTACAT